>DATFNI010000508.1:0-33411 GCA_035266485.1 Balneolales bacterium | reverse complement strand
TTTCCCGGATGCAGCGTAATCGCATGAAACTCCTTCAAACCCGACATCCGCTCTACTTCACCAAGCAACACAGACTTGCTGCCATCTTCATTTTCAACCAGCTTGTAGTCAACCGGAAGAAACGTAGCCGGACGATGATGCTGCGGCCAGTTGAACTCGATTCCGCCCGATAACCATGGTCCGGTCAACCCAACAAGTGCCGGTTTTATAACATGATTGTGATAAATGAATGCATAGTCATTCGTCTTGTCATACGCATACTGAATGCGACCGCCAAACCCAGGCATCACCATCAGCTTGATATACTCATTCTCCAGGAAGACCACCCGGTATCTTTCATTATATGGCTCATCGTACACTTTCTCATAAAACGGATACGGATACACCTTCCCGGAGCTTCCCTGATACACCCGCTTCTCAAAAAACATGGGGTTTTTTTCGGGTTCGCCAATCCTGTATGTTGGAATAGTTACAGTCTCTTCCCAAATTTGGACTCTGTCTTTATGTGTTGCTTTATTCATTTTTAAAAGACTTTTTCCATTATCTCTCGCAAATCTGTCCATCATAGCACAAGTTTGCCCCGAATATCGGGGTTATATATCATAACGTTAGGTTAGTCTCAAGTCATAGACTTGCGACATAAAGTGAAACTTTTATTGTCACCTTGAGGGGACTTATAGGGGGTGTTACCCGGCGTGTTATTATGAACCATTTGTAATTGGATGAAACGCTTGTTGACACCCTCCTTGGTCCTCCCTCGAGGGAGGAATTTTTCCTTGTCCCCTTGAGGGGACTTATAGGGGGTGTTCGCAGCCTTTCATAGTAAATACACTCATGGCAAGATGAAACGCTTGTTGACACCCACCTTAGTCCTCCCTCGAGGGAGGAAATCGAGTTTAAAAAAGTTGATCGATCATCTCAGGTGTAACCGACTCTTTCGGATCGAACTTATCGCTGTTCACATATTTCTCCAGGCTGTACAACATTTGCCTGGCGACCGGTCGATGATCCAGGTTATGTTCTAAGTCAATGCTGGTCATCAACAGTTTTCCCTTTCCGACTTTGGCCTCGAATACCAGGCCTATTTTATGATTTTTGTTCCAGTCATCGATCATTTGCACGGTAGGCGTCAGATCCCCCGGCATCTGGTCCATGACCATTGGTTTGGAATGATCTACCAGATCCCACCACTGCCAGTTTGAATAATATTGTGTGGGGAAATCAGCCAGGGCCGGGTTATTTGGATTACAAAGGATGCCTAGTGTATGTGGCGCCTGATCTTCGGTCCAGTTTGTATTCCAGAATATGCTGGAGAAACCGGGAGGGATGTTGGATTTTACGGCGCTTGTATCGGCCAGCAACAGAACTTTCCCGCCTCTTTCAAGAATTCTTTTCACCCTGCTGTTCCACTCGTGAGCCACGGTGATTCCATGCAACCGGGGCATCTCAACTCTCGCAGGATAAATCCAAATATCCCAATGGTTGGTATAACCGGTACTTCTTATCGAAAGGGTAACCCTCAAACGGGTAGCCTTATCAATTTTGTTCAACGGTACAGAAAGATCACCGACTTTGGTTGGTTGACCTACAGGCAAATCTGTACCGTTGAAATTGCCCTCAGCAAAGACTGTTCCATCCGGATATTTCAACGACCAGTGCATCACGGCATTTGAAAGATCATTTTCACCATAGTTGGCAAATTCGGCGGTTCCTTTAAATGTCTGATCAGTGGTCCAGGTAAAGGAATCTGTTCTCAGCAATGGAACATGAGCCGACTGGAACTCATGAAATTCCTTCCCATCGACATAAGGTTTCGGATCCCAGAATGCATCCAGGACACCTACCAGAGCGGTACCCTGCCCCGGGAAATCGTGCAAGCCAAGAAGCTGGTATCCGCCGAAATCCGGGGTGCGCAGGGCGGCTTCAACCTCCTCTTTGTATTCAAGCACCTGCAACTTACCCGATGCCATCAAAAACTGGTGAGCCTGGTCCAGCATATGATGTTTTTGAAGCGACTTGCGGAACAGCTCGAAGTTGTACGCCCTGAGAACGCCTGTATATTTTGGGATCTCTTTGAAGTTGGGATACACGCACCATTGGCCGACTTCATGGCTTACATAGGGCACCGGATATTTCTTGACAAAACTGGTGTAGTCCATGTTGGTGCTCAGCGGTTCCTTGTTGAATCGACCCTTCAACCCCTGAGCCCATAATTGTGCCCGTGCGCCGTATGCGTTGTCATAATCATTTTCAGGAATCAGAGCATAACCGGAAGCGCTGCAGTAGAGATGCCGCGGATCTTCTTTCTTCCATCTTTTAACCAGTTTTGTCAGAAATGGAACAACGTTTGGTCCTCCAAGCTCATTACCTGTCACGAACATGGTGAATGACGGGTGATTTCCGTAGACATTGAGAATTCGATCTGCTTCATGTGTTATAAAAGCATTCGTTGCCGAGTCACTTCCGCATGTACGGGGATCCCAGTAAGGATTGGCCACCTGCAGATAGAAACCAAGCTGGTCGGCTGCCTTAAAAGCCGCTTCCGGCGGACACCAGGAGTGGAACCGCATGGAGTTCTGACCGTATTCTTTACAAATCTTAAAGATCCTTTTCCAGTGTGCTACATCGGTTGGAGGATACCCGTTGATTGGAAACGGAGCGCAGTTGAGCGTTCCACGGATAAATGTGGGTTTCCCGTTGATTACAAACTGAGTGCCTTTGGTTGCAAAATCACGCATCCCAAAACTCGTGGCTGTGCTGTCTTCATAGTTTGACGCCCCGCCGCTGGCCGACATTTTCGCTGACAGCCGGTACAACACCGGGTGAAATTCATCCCACAGCTGGACATTTTGTCCCATCCTGATTCGTTTGTCGACAACGATCAACGAATCACTCCCACTGAATGAGACTGATTGAGAAGCAATGTGTTGGGGATGATCGGTGTTGTAGCTGGCAGCACTGAAACGTACCGTCCCCGTCACAGCTTGTTTGTCTCTGTTTACAACTTTGAGTTTAACCTCAGCCGTCTTGTCATTCACATTCGGGTATATCTGTAAATCCGACAGATATACTTTGTCTCTGGCCTGCAACTGAATTTTCCCAATAATGCCATTCCAATTCGTCTGTGTCTCCTCAGTATAACCGCTCGAATAAAACCCGACATTATACAGATAGTCGTTGTCCACACGAATCATGATCAGGTTTTTAGCACCGGGTTTTATGTAACGGGTGATATCATACACGTGTGGAGTAGACAGGCTCACCTCACGTCCCACATTTTGTCCGTTCACCCAGATGATGGTGCTCCAGTGAGTCCGCTCCAGGTAAAGCTGTATGTCCTTCCCGTTCCAGTTTTCAGGGACATATACCTTCTTCGAGTACCATGCCGCTCCTTTATACTTAAACAGCCGGTTTAGACGCCAGGGAACCAGATCGTGTGTTTTGTATCCACGACCGGCTTTATCGGTTGAACCCGGCAGCGTGATGGTCCCGGGTAACTTCTTGGTATACCAGTTACCACGATAATGATCCCCTTCGTCCAGCGGATCCAGTTCAAATCTCCAGATGCCTTTCAGGGATATGATATCGGAATTTCCTTTTCCCGGGACTTCGGCTGACTGCGCCTTCACGGTGCCATTCAATCCTGCTGCCGACAGGATGATTAATGTGAATAAAGCATAGCGTATAGACTTGCCCTTCATTGTATTCCCTTTGGTTTTTTATGAATGAATCAATTCCTCTTCCAACTCTTCAAGCGACTTCCCCTTTGTCTCCGGTACGTAACGGAAAATGAATAACCATCCGAGCAGGCAGATCGCTGCATAAAGCCAGAACGTGTACGATTCTCCGACATGCTCCTCCAGAATCGGGAAGGTGAGCGTGAGAACGAATGATGCTACCCAGAGAAAGAAAGTAGCTATCGACATGGCCTCTCCCCGGATGCGGTTAGGATAGATCTCCGAAATAAGGACCCAGACGACGGGAGCCAGAGAAGTTGCATAAAATGCGATGGTCATAAGGATCAGAATCAACACATGGATTCCGTGCAGAAAATTAAAGAAGAAACAGGCTCCGATCAGGATGTATGTGATTACCATACCGGCCGACCCGATCAATAAAAGTTTCTTACGTCCGACCTTGTCGATCAGCCGCATAGCAACAATGGTAAAAGTCAGGTTAACCACACCAATGATGATGGTCTGAAACAATGACGAATTGATTCCTATACCCGTTTTTTGAAAAATGACAGGTGCATAAAAAAAGATGACATTAATGCCGCACCATTGCTGGAGGATCGCAAGCAGTATTCCAATTATCATCACGAACCGGAGACTTGGATGCATAAGCTCTCTAAATGAGCCTTTTTCTTCATTATTCAGGGTCTTCTTTATTTCACCACTGACTTTTTTTGCGTAGTCAGAACCGGCAATTTTGGTTAGAATATCAAAGGCTTCGTCATCCCTTTTCTTCTTGTATAACCAGCGCGGACTTTCCGGAACGAAGAAGAGAGCCCCCAGAAAAATGACGGCAGGAAAAGCTTCGGAGGCGAACATCCATCTCCAGTTATTGGGACCAATGCCAACCAGCAGATAGTTTGTAAAATACGCGATCAGAATACCTATCACGATGGTCAACTGATTCAGCGATACGAACTTGCCGCGAATATCGGCAGGCGATACTTCGGCGATGTAGACGGGTGATAACGTTGAAGCCATGCCGACTCCTAGTCCGCCAATAAAACGGTAGATAAAAAAGGAAGTGAGAGAATTAGCCATACCGGATCCAACCGCTGACACACCAAGAAATATGGCACAAAGCACAAGCATGTTCCGGCGGCCGAACTTGTCGCTGGGCGTTCCGGCAATAAATGGTCCGAAAATACAGCCGATCAGTGCACTGCTTACCGCCCAGCCCAGGCTGCTTCCGCTCAGGTTAAAGACCTGTTTCAGAAATGGGATGGCACCCGATATTACCGATATATCAAAACCGAACAACAGGCCACCCAAAGCAGAAATCATGGATATCGTTAAAATATATCCCATGTTATATTGTCCGGCTTGCTTAAGAACCGGTGTGGCCTTACTGTTTGTCATAAAAGAATCCCGTCATGTGGTTTAAAAAGCGCTTTCACCTGCAATAATAGCACAACCAATCATTTGCAGGAGACCCGGACATGAGGTTGTTGTATCATCACCAAGTGTGCCTTCTTTTTTAGTCCTTTCCGGCCGCAGTACTTCAAATATTTCAGTACATAACATCACTCAGTGATGATACACCACCACGAAGAGATAACACGTTCTGTTTTACTATCTCACTTAAATATAACCACCCATATTCCCTGATAAATGGATTTTTCAAGGATAGTGATGGATTATCTTATTATTTCAAGCTACTTTCTATAAACCTATGCACCAGCCATTCAGTGGATGAAGAAATTAGATACCCCACCATCTGACATTAGTCCGGAGTTAAGAAAAAGAGAAGGATTCACCGGGCAAAAAATGATTGTCCTGCCCAAAAGGGTAAGTACTCATATTTCAAAAACGCCCTTCATAAATGCACTATTAATAACAGATATCGGATATTATCCTAAGGCTCGTTTTCATTACCGGGAAAGAACAATGGGCATAGATCAGCACATACTTGTTTACTGTGTGGAAGGGAAAGGATGGTATGAATTCAACGGTCAACACTTCGAAGTAAGTCCGGATGATTTCTTTATTCTCCCGGCTGGTCACCCTCACAGTTATGGTGCCGACACCAATGATCCATGGACTATCTACTGGGTTCATTTCAGTGGTATAATGGCTAAAGCCCTGAATTCAAAACTGCTGCCCTTCACTCAACCTATCCACTATCCGGTAAATCACATCGATGAGCGCCTGCTGGTTTTCCATGAGATGTACTCGGCCCTCGAACGTGGATACAGCTTCGAAAATATCGGTTACGCCAACAGTTGTCTGTGGCAGTTTCTTGGTTCCTTCCTTTATCCTGATGCATATAAACATAACAAGCTGGAAGAGACCCATGACCCGGTGGAAAAATCCATCATTTGGATGCAGCGGCATCTCCATGAGAGCATCACATTGGAAGACCTGGCAAAGGAAGCTAAATATTCGGTCTCTTATTACTCCATGCTTTTTCAGAAGAAAACCGGGTATTCGCCCATCGATTACCTGATTCATCTAAAGATGCAGAAAGCCTGCCAGTTTCTGGACCTTACCGATCTGAAGATCAAGGAAATAGCGAACAATATCGGGTATTACGATCCCTACTACTTCTCACGGATCTTTCACAAGATCATGGGAGTGTATCCCATGGAATACCGCAGGAAGGAAAAAGGGTGATCAGCTGACGGTAAGCAACAAAAGAAAACGAGACTTGAGACTTGAGACTTGAGACTTGAGACTTGAGACTTGAGACTTGAGACTTGAGACTTGAGACTTGAGACTTGAGAAAAAGATGATCATTCTTCAGGGGTTGGTCAATAAGTTTGGTGCTGTGAGACAGTTCGGTGTCCAAACCCGGCAATCAAGCTGCCCCGCTGGTGAATCAGCGGCCATGAATTGATCGGAATAATATTTTATTTGAAAACCGAAAAATTGGGATTTCCTTCGGTGATCTTAAGGATCTTGTTTATCGGTGGCCTGTCAAATGTTTGTCTGGTTCCATCCGGCCAGATTACTGCCAGGCTGTCGACATGATCGTAGCTACCCAGTCCGAAGTGCTGCACAAGACTGTTTGCCGATAGATAAGAACTTTGCACACCGACTTCCCTGATGTACATATTACCATCCACAAATAAATGCACTTTGCCGCCAATGGCAGACCGGTTGCTTTTCCCCGTTCCGGTTAAAGAGGCTTCCAGCCAGTTGTTTCTGTTCCCACCATCATTTCTCAGAAGCAGGGCCTGTCCTTCGTGATTAACAATAAAGACGTCGACATCCCCATCGTTGTCGTAGTCGCCAAATGCCGTACCGCGCGCCACGATCTTTCTGCTTAAAACCTTACCGCAATATTTGCTGACATCCCTGAATCCCTTTCGGATACCAATATTCCACAACAATTTGCTTGGCATCGGTACTAACCTGGTTGGATCATTCTTCATATTATCCGTACTGCCATTCGTAAAAAACAGATCCAGGCGGGTATCGTTGTCGAAATCAATAAATGAGGTGCCCCATGAAACGAGCCCTTCTGAAACCTTGCCCGCGCCAAATCGATCTGCCACGTCCCGAAACTGGAACGAATGCATCTTCATCAGGGGATTGAAAAAATTCATGTAAAGCCCGTTTTCTTCCACTTCCCAATTTGTTAGATAGAGATCCATGTCGCCATCCTGATCCCAGTCTCCCACACCGATGCCCATAGAGCTTCTGTTGTCGGAGACATTCGTACCATCGCTGACATCCAGAAATGTCCCATCTCTCTTGTTCATGTATAATTTGTTATAGGTGCCGTCATTAGCCACGAACAGGTCCGGCCAGCCGTCGTCGTTAAAATCACACCAAACAGCAGACAGACTCTTGCCCTCAATATCGGTTACTCCTGCTTTTTGGGATACTTCTGTGAAGGTGCCATCCCCATTATTATGAAAAAGCAGATTAGGTTCCGCCGGAAAGGGCAGAGGATTAAGGTTTTCCGGCACCATCACATTGTAACGCTGGCTTACTTTACCGGGACCCAGTTTCTTATACTTTAAATAGCCGGTAACGTAAAGATCCAGGTTGCCATCCCGGTCATAATCACCCCAGCGACCGTCTGTCCAGAATCCCTTATAATTATACAGACCCGCTTTTTTAGTTACATCGGTAAAAGTGCCGTCCCCATTGTTCCTATAGAGCACATTATGGCCATCGGCGGCTATAAAGATATCGGGCCAGCCGTCGTTATTGTAATCGCCGATGTCGACCCCCATACCCCAGCCTTTGAATGTTATACCGGCTTTGAGCGTAACGTCGGTAAAAGTTCCATCTCCATTGTTATGATATAATGCGCAACGTGCCGGTGATTTCTCCATTTGTTCCCCGGACATGCCCCACGGGCCCACTTCGTTTACTACAAACAGGTCTTGCCATCCATCCTGATCGTAGTCGATCCATGCCGCACCGGAGCCCATGTCTTCCGGTATCTGTGATGTTCTGGTTCCATAGAAATGCCGAAAATGAATACCCGCCTGGCTGGCCACATCTTTAAAAGTGATGTCGGGTGCCTCATTAAAAAAAGTAACTGCAAACCGGCTCAATGCATCCTTTGCCGGCTTGTTGAATGAAAAAATCGCAACAAGAACTGCAACAACCGCAACCGACACCGCAATGACAACCGACCACCGCTTTTTACTCATAATTGATTAACAGATATTGATCAGGAAAACCCGTAGCCACTATATTCCAACCAGAAGAACAGATCACGACAAAACGAAGTCGGGCTTGAAATGTCAGCGTTGCATTATCAATCAAGATATGCATCTATACTAAAAATCAATTGACTTATTAACCTTCCTATTTCGGACGCCAGCAAAAAGATAACAAACCCGACCGATATTGAACCTGGGTAAAAATTGATAAAAATCTAATCATGTAAACTAACGTGAGTTCGGGATTAGGTTGAATTTCATGGTTTCAAGGCATTCGAAAATGGGTTCTGCCCGTTATACCTCACCCCAACCTCTCGCCATGACGCCCCGAGGTCGGGACAAGCTATCTCCATATCCATGGAGAGGGGCTATTTTAACTTTTTGTCCGCGAGAATCCGCGTCATCTGTGTTGTCCGTGTTCTATTCTTTTTGCCATCGATTCTTATCTCGAATTCACGTTAAACTAATAAAAAAGTGAAGTCGGGTTTTCCCAGGCAATTTGGTACAAACCCAACTTCACTATGATTTAATTGTTGAAACCTCAACTCTGATATGTTTCAACTCATAATATTAATTGTTAGCAATCAGAATCCAGGATTTTGTTTCATCTTTGGGTTCGTTTGCATCTCGGAGATTGGGATCGGTAATAATTCATGGGTACCGATGACAAAATTATCAGCCCCGATGGCTCCGTGAGCTTTCAGGGCCTGTTTAATGTTCATCGTACCGGTAATATTACCATTCCAGCGCCAGAGATCGTACCATCTGATACACTCGTCAGAAAGTTCGAGCACGCGCTGATGTTCAATCTCATTCAGGATGTCAGTCTTTGCGGTTCCGGTAAAGTCTGAAAGACCAGCCCTGCCTCGTACCATATTGATATACTTTAGAGCATCGCTTGTGGATCCACCAGACTGCACTAAGGCTTCTGCCTGCATTAACAGGACATCCGCATAACGGACAACCTTATCATTTTTATCACCATAATCCTGGATAAGATTACTCATGTAAGAGTCATTATACTTGCGCCAGGCGGTTTTTGTGGCACCTGCTCCGAACAGTTGGGTATAGGTGTCCCCATAAAACAGCTGTGGATTGTTCGGCCAGATGATTGAACCGTACATGCGGCCATCCAGATCCCCATTGGTTTGCTTTTCTTTCATGAACTCATTGATGAGCCATTGATTAGGGAAACACTCGTACCAGCCCCCAGCTTCGGAAGGACCTTCTTCGCGGGTGCGAACGTTTTTGATCGCCTGACCTTTAAAGGTTCCACCGGCGTAATTTACTTCCAGTATATCTTCCTGGTTGAAGTCGTTGGTAAATATATCGAAGTAATTGGGCATCAGAGAATAGGTTTTGGAGTCTATGATCTGCTGGAAGGTAGCAGCGGCAGCTCCCCACTTTTTCTGATAAAGCTGGGTTTTACCCAGATAAGCCAAAGCGGCCCCTTTGGTAACCCGTCCCTGGTCGGCAGCATCATAGGTGGCAGGTAGTACAGCCACTGCGTCGGTCAGATCCTTCTCGATCTGAGCCCATACATCAGAAGGTTTTGCCTGTGGTTGTGCATTATCCTTTGTAACCTGTGAGACACTGGTAATCAGGGGAATATTCATGAAGTTGGTGAGCAAATTAAAGTAATAATAAGCTCTCAGGAACTTGGCTTCACCAATATACCGTGCACGCAAGGTAGTATCCATATTTATACCTGGTACATACTCAATAACCTGGTTGGCTCTGAATATTCCGGTGTAGTTCATGTTCCAGTTGCCCGATGGCTCCCCGTTGGAGGAAGAAAACGTGAACAGAGCCAGAGACCACCAGTCCGGCACGTCGTGGGTAATGCCGATGTCATCACCGCGATACAAGGCGGGAACCCAACGATTATACCAGTTATCAGCTGCGGCCCCCCATCCCGATGTACCCAGGAATGATTCGTAGACAGCAGTCAAATTGGCCTCCGCATCGCTTGCTGTTTTCCAAAAATTATTGGGTGTCAGCGAATTCGGGTTATTTTGGTTTAACAGTTTCGTACAGCCGGAAAGAAACGCGGCTCCGCCAAGTAAACCCGCACCTATTGTTCCAAGAAATTCTTTACGTTTCATCGTATAGACCTCATCCTTTTAGAAATTAATATCAATTCCACCATTGATCGTCCGGGCAACCGGGTATAAACCCTGATCAAGTCCCCGGTTGAGCAACCCATCGCCCGAGTAACTCGGATCGTATCCAGGGTACTTTGTAATGGTCAATAAGTTGTTGGCATTTACAAATACACGTAACCTTGATACTCCCAGGTGACCAAGCAGGCCTTTAGGCAGGGTATAACCAATCTGAGCGGTTTTAAACCTCAGATAGGAAGCATCATAGAGGAATCGAGTTGATGGATCCGAATTGTGGTTTGGATCATTGAATGTCAACCTCGGGACATTGGTATTGGTGTTATTCGGGGCCCATGCATTCAACAAGTCAGTACTGAAGTTGTAATCAAGCGTACCCCGGTTTGTGATCCAGGTATTCGTGTCAAACATCTTATTGCCATAGGTTCCCTGCAGGAACAAGGTGAAATCAAAATTCTTATAATTGGCGCTGAAATTCAGACCATAAGAAAATTTTGGAAACGGACTGCCGCTATAAGCGACATCAGCATTGCTGATCATTCCGTCGCCATTCACATCCTTATATTTGACATCGCCCGGCTTGGCGTTTGGCTGAATCAGTTGTCCCTGTTTGTTTTTATAGTTATCTATTTCAGCCTGACTCTGGAACAACCCTTCAGCCTGTTTGAGGAAGAAGGCTCCAATTGGATAACCAACCTGGGCCACCGTTACACCGCCTGTTGAAGCCCGGTGAGGAGCAGCTCCATAAATGATCTGACCGGCATAGCCAAGTTTGACAACCTTATTGCTGACTGTGGAAATATTACCGGTGATTGAATAATTAAAGTTGTTGTCGTACTGGGGTGAATTGTAGGTCAGACTAACTTCAAAACCTTTGTTTTGAAGTTTACCGGTATTCACAAGAGGTGCGGCACTCGTTCCTGTCGACGGAGGTACCGGAACATTCAACAACACATTATTTGTCTTGTCGACATAGTAATCAGCCGATAGGGTAACATTGTTTAATATGCCGGCATCCAACCCGACATCCAGGTCCTTTGTTGTTTCCCATTTCACGTCAGGATTCACAAAGGCTTCCTGTGCGGCACCTGTCAGAAAACCACCACCGTACAGATAGCCAAGAGCAGGGGTATACGCAATAGTGGGCTGATAGGCATAAGCATCCTGGTAGGCTGCATTAGGATCATTTGGTTCATTTCCCAGAACTCCGTAACTGCCACGCAGCTTCAGGTTAGTGATAACAGAACTTAGTGAGGAAAAGAATGATTCGTTACTCACACGCCATCCGAGGGAAACAGATGGGAAAACACCATATCTGTTTGCTGATCCAAATCTGGAAGAACCATCCCGTCGGACATTTGCTGTCACGTAATATTTATCCCCATAAGAATAGATCAGGCGACCAAACTCAGAGACCAGATCCCAGCGTATATCTTGTCCGCCTGCTCCGATCGAGTAACCAAGGCCTGCGTCCAGAACATGAAGAGTATTGTTCGGGAAGCTTTCCTGAGAGGCATAGGTATAGCGATAGTGCTGTTCTTCCGTGGAAAATCCTAACAGCACATTGAAATTATGCTTCCCTATGGTCTGCTGCCAATTGAGCGTGTTATCAATCAGCCAATGATGTGTTCTCCCTCTTGTTTCGCTGAGGGTGGCTCTGATATTCTGGCGCTGACTGGACATAAAATAGGTCGGCGTCCATCCCTGATAGTAGGTATCCTGAATCCGGTAGCCGGCATTCAATTTATAGGTAAAATTCTTCAGGAACTGAAACTGCCCATACACATCTGCCCTGATGTTGTCATTGTGATTGGTGTTTTTCTGTAACTCAATCAATCCAAGCGGGTTAAACGCTTGTGTTGCAAGATAACCCGGTGCACCTCCCCATCCACCGTCATTGGTTGAATCATGAACCGGTATGATTGGTTGAGCAAGGATGATCTGTTGAGTTAGATCTTTATCACCTCCATAAGGCATAAGCCGTTGATTCTCGTCAGTGAAACTAATGCTTTCACCAAAGGTTATGGGACCGGTTTCTTGCTGTCCATTGTAATGCAGCAGTGCCTTGCGGTAATAGGTGGCAGTAGCAATACCATTTTGTTTGTTGAAAGAACCCGACACCCGCCAGGTATTGTTGTTTTGACCTCCGGATATTCCCATATATGCTTTCCAGAGAGGTTCACTGTTATAAATCAGATTTTGCCAATCTGACCCAACTCCAAGGGAAGATGGATTCTTTAGAGCGTCAAAGACGGGCACCTGGCCATTGGTTGTCAGGTGCAATGCGTTGTCGATCGTGGCATACTGCTCGGCATTAGCTACCGGGATAAATTTCGTTGGCGACTGAATCCCGTAAGATGATTGAATGGTCACGTGTGTTTGACCGGAATGGCCTTTCTTTGTGGTTACGATAACCACACCATTAGCAGCACGTGAACCATAAATAGCCGCGGCAGCAGCGTCTTTCAATACCTGTATGCTCTGAATGTCTTCAGGACTAACATTGTTGAGATCGCCGGGGCTCCCGTCAATGATAACCAACGGATTATTGTCTCCCATTGTATTTGTACCCCTGACACGGATATTGATACTGGCTCCAGGCGCACCACTCGACGGGGATACGTTTACCCCAGCTGTGGTTCCTTCAAGTGCCTGAGCAACATTAGGAAGTGTCGCATTTTTCTGTATTTGAGCTGTACTCACACTTGCTACAGAACTACTCAAATCACTTCTTTTTTGCACCCCATAACCAATAACCACCATTTCCTGGCCTTTAATAGCCTCAGAAACAAGGGATACATTAACCACGTGCCGCCCATTAATCGGAACCACCTTTGATTCGTATCCGATATAAGAAAAGACTAAAGTATCCTGGGGGCTGGATACGGTCAGAGTGTACTTCCCATTCAGGTCCGTTGCCGTTCCCTGGGAAGTGCTTTTTATTAAAACGTTTACCCCTGGCATCGTACTTCCGTTAGAAGCGTCTTTGACCACACCGCTAATCTGGAAGTTTGACTGTGCCATGAGTGGCTCTATACCTATTGTAACACAGAAAAGCGCTACCAATAGTGGGAGTATTTTAGTAATACCCCGACACAACGATTCCTGTTGCCAGTATCGGTTTTTCATAGTTAGTCCTCAGCAGTTTGTGAATTTATGAATGAGGTTCGTACTTGTGCGATACCTATACCCGATCAATCACCGGAAACTGATCACACATAATCCTAGTGATTTCATTGATATGCTTGCAATTAATGGATTATCAATCGCATTTTACCCGCATGATAACGATACTTTTTTTAACACACCGCATGTCTTAAACTTGTTATCGTTAACATTTTTATGTTACTAATTGCCTTTTATAATGTCAATACTATTGTGTAATTCCGTATGAGATTCTTTTTTGATACTGTTATTTTCGAAAAAAATACACTTTTAAGATGCGGATCACACAAGAGCTTACGCCCCGGTATGTTTTAGAATCGAGTAGGTTACCTATCTGCGACTGGTTTATCGCCATGCATCTGATGAGTAATAGTACTAAAAAATCTTTCTCTGCCCCGGAGTTACAAAAACAATTGGGCCATAAACGCTATGAGCCAATTTAGTATATGCTGCGCGAACTCCGGGAAGCGATGAACAAGCTGGATGGGCGCAATGGGTTGACAGAGTATGTGGAATTGGATGAAGGGTTCTTCGAGACAGTGGAACTGGAAGAACAAAGGAAGGGTGAACCCCAATATCCGCAGGATTATCTGAATGAGATGTCTTGAAAAATGAATCATCGTTACATGAGCGAAAGGCGTTGCAACCTATTGATGATCACAGCCATCTCCGATGTGTGTTATCCTACAAATAAACAATTGTTTTTATATAGAAAAAGATTCTAAAATTTTTATCCTGTTATCATAAATAATTAGGATTGTTATTTATACAAAGATAATATTTACTTTTTGTGTTTCATTTATAACCTCATAGTTGCGCGGAAAATGACAGATCGACGGTGGGCTCTGCAAATACTCTTTTTGCTGGTGATTTCTTTCACGATGGTAAGTTGTAATCATCGTGAAAAATCGACTAAGGAAAAAACGCTTTTCAAGTTACTGTCCCCATCGCAAACCCATGTGACTTTCAATAACAAGTTGACACAAGGACTTAATACCAATGTATTAATGTATGAGTCGTTTTATAATGGCGGCGGTGTAGCAGTGGGGGACGTTAACGGAGATGGTCGGCCCGATTTATATTTTTCGGGAAATATGACCAGCAATCATCTGTATCTGAATGAAGGTCATATGCATTTTAAGGATATCACCAGGGAAGCTGGAGTGGCCGGCCGGCCGGGTCCCTGGAAAACCGGTGTAACTTTTGTCGATATCAATGGAGATGGTAAGCTCGATATCTATGTTTGTTATTCCGGGAATTCAGCCAATCCAAATGGCCGCAGAAATCAATTATTTATCAATCTTGGTAACGATAAAAATGGAGTTCCTCAATTTAGAAATGAAGCCAAAAAGTATGGCCTCGATAACTCAGGATTCAGTACTCAAGCCTATTTTTTTGATTATGACCATGATGGGGATCTCGATTTGCTGCTGGTGAATTATAATCCGCAGCAACCTCAAAATATGAGCCCCATGGAAGTCCAAAATACGTTAAAGAAGAATGCGCCCTATTTTAGTACGCGTCTTTTACAAAATGATAACGGGCACTTTGTAGATGTCACTAAAAAAGCGGGACTGGACACTTCATCTTTGTCTTACGGTCTGGGTGCCGGAATAGCGGATTTTAATAACGACGGCTGGCCAGATATCTACCTCACCAACGATTATTTCGTTCCGGATTACCTGTATATCAATAATAAAAACGGGACTTTCACTAACGAGTTGAAATCACAAATTCGACATACCTCCTTGTCATCCATGGGAGTTGATGTATCCGATATCAACAATGATGGCTATACGGATATTTATTCACTCGACATGCTCCCTGAAAGCAATTACCGGCAAAAGGTCCTGCTTCCTCAGAGCAACCGGACTACCTACGAGTTTACCAAAAAAGTGGGTTTTTACTATCAATATGAGCGAAATATGCTCCAGCTGAATAATGGCAATAATACGTTTAGTGAAATCGGTCAGTTGGCAGGCATTTCCAATACCGACTGGAGCTGGTCACCGCTCTTCGCTGATTTCAATAATAATGGATGGAAAGACTTATTTATCACGAATGGGTATCTGCACGATTATACCAATATGGATTTCCTCCAATTCATGCGGAATTATCTTACCGAAAAGAGAAGAACCGGCGGGGTGTACCGTAAAGATTTATTGTACGTAGCCAAACAAATGCCAACCACACATCTGGTCAATTATATTTACCGGAATAATGGGAACCTGACCTTCACAAACATGGATGAAAAGTGGGGGATGACCAAAGCCACAAACAGTAATGGTGCCGTTTATGCCGATCTGGATAATGACGGTGATCTTGATCTGATCATGAATAATATTAACGGTCCGGCCTCTATTTATGAGAATGAAGCTAATACGTTATTGAAAAACCACTATCTGGAGGTGAAGCTTAAGGGATCCGGTAAAAATACCGAAGGCATTGGTTCGAAAGTGACGATTTTCACACACGGGAAACAGCAAGATTTGGAAGAAATGCCAACGCGTGGTTTCCAGTCGAGCGTCTCCCCGGTTTTGCATTTCGGATTGGCGCAGGACTCGACGATTGATTCGTTACGCATAACCTGGCCAACCGGGAAAGAACAAAAACTCTATCATGTTGCCGCCAACCAAATTCTTACGCTAAACGAAGATGGTGCTAAAGACACGTTCAATTATTCTAAAAAAGAGAATACAATCTTTGAAAAGGTTAAATCACCGGTCTCCTTCCAACATAAAGAACCCGATCTCAATGATTTTGAACGACAACCGTTAATGGTAAACCCGATGTCGTTTTTTGGTCCGCCCATGGCCGAGAGTAAACCAATGAAAAACGGCGATCAATATATTTACATTGGCGGAGGCAATGGTCAGCCCGGGAAACTGTTTATCAGGCAAAAAAGTGGCCGCATCATCTCTAAAAACGAACCTGCCTTTACAGCAAACGCCGCCAGCAATGATGCATCAGCCACTTTCCTTGATGTCAACGGCGACGGTTATCCCGATTTGTACGTCTGCAGCGGTGGTTACGATAAATATGCAGCACATGCTCAAGAACTTCAGGACCGGCTATATCTGAATGACGGCAAAGGACATTTTACTTTAGATAAGAATGCTTTGCCGCAAATGTACACGAGCACAAGTTGCGTACAAGCTGCCGACATAAATGGAGATGGTCGCCCCGACCTGTTTGTGGGAGGCCGGGTCATTCCCGGCGAGTATCCCAAACCCCCTGATAGCTACATTTTGATCAATAACGGGCACGGCGTTTTTAAAGATGAAACCGAACAAATTGCACCCGAACTTCGAAATATCGGTATGGTTACGGATGCAAAATGGGTGGATCTGAATGGTGATCATAAAAAGGATTTGATTGTCGTGGGAGAATGGATGCCTGTTTCCGTATTTATCAATGAAAACGGGAAACTGGTGAATGAAACCAAGAAATATTTTAAGAAGGATTACCGCGGCTGGTGGAATAAAATTCTGGTTGGAGACTTTAACAAAGATGGGAAACCGGATATCGTTGTAGGTAACCTGGGGTTAAATTCACAGGTCAAAGCGAGTAATAGCGAACCGGCCCGGCTTTATTACGGCGATTTCGATAATAATGGCATCATCGATCCGATCCTGTGTTTTTATATCCAGGGGAAAAACTATCCCTATGTTACTCGCGACCGTCTGATCAGACAAATGCCATCGATGCAGGACCAGTTCCCTACATATAAAAGTTATGCCAATGCCACAATCACAGATTTGTTTCCATCGAACGAATTAAAAAAGGCCGGCATTCTTAAAGCCAACGATCTACAAACGACCTATTTCGAGTCGTATACGGGTGCTGATCATCGATTACACTTTAAGGTGGGATCATTGCCGATTCAGGCACAGACATCACCTGTTTTTGCCATGACCAGTATCGACTACAATCACGACGGGAATAAAGATCTCCTGCTTTTCGGAAACATATCCCACACGCGCGTTCGATTTGGCAACTATGACAGTAACTATGGCACTCTGCTTGAATCGAATGGAAAAGGATCATTCAAATATATCCCGCAATGGAAGTCGGGCTTCAAAGTCAAAGGAGATGTCAGGAGTGTTCTCAAGCTTGGAAATACGTTATTGCTGGGGATTGACCAAGGGAAGGTGGAGGCGTATAAACTTGTCGACTAGACACATAGGATAACCGTCTGTAGAATTAAAAACGGGATTTGTTCAATCCCGAAAGCTTTCGGGAGTTGACGATGATGTGTCTGTCAAAACCCCGAATACAATCCGGGACTATTCATATTTATCCGCCACGGCGGATTTACTCATTTCCCTCGTTACGATGCTCTGCTTCGTAATGCAACGCCCGGGAGCTCTGCTCCCACTTTTCGGAGCAGAGTTGCCATGCCTCACGTTCCCAGGCTGAGTATGGCAACGAGGGTGAAGCCTTCCGTTTAAATGAATAAGGGAAGTGATATGATATTTCTTATCTCTAACCCACCTAACTGTTACTAACCAGGCTTTCTAAAAACCCATCCTTACAGTATTGTTCTTAGCAACATAAGGTCTATACGATACTATCGAAACATGTTGTACGGATGGAATTTGATTACTGGTTGATGGCTTAACTACCTGCCGATCCCTTACTCTTCTTGACGGCATGTGATAATTAGCCGATGGCCGAACTACCAGCACAAGTGTATTTTCCCCGCTGTGTAACCAGGGTTTGGGCAAATAGAATTTTTTCTGCGGACCCTTCGAAAAATATCGCCCTTCCAAATGTCCGTTGATCCAAATCTGAGCATCCCCCGTGGCTTTGATCTTTGCTGCCAGGGGTATGGTCCAGCTATCATTAGAAGGCAGGTTAAACGTCATCCGGTACCAGGTAATGTCATCATTGGGCTTATAATGATCTATCGACTCAGATTTCTCAAATTTATTGCTGTTTGTGTGATACTGATCCCATCCATCTGAATGGCCGTACAAACCTTTATTGACCGTCAGATCCATTTTTAAGGACGGGTCATTCAACCTGACAACGGCCGGCCTGTAAATTCCCCCAAGTCCTTTGCCATTATTGACATAAACGGCTATGGTGTTGATACCGGCATGAACCCTGTTCTCAAGGGGCACATTGAATGAGGTATATCGACCTTCCTTGTAAGTAACTTTTTTACCATTAATAAAGACCGTGGCTTTCCCATACACAGCTTGTAAATCGAGAACCGGATGAGGATATTTTTCGATCTCTTTTTGGGTCAGCGTAAAATAACCGCGATACCAGGTGGACGTTTGATTAGCCAGTCCTCTCCGGTATAATCCCTGCCAGTCACCAGCTCTCATGTCCGGCCAGTGACGATCATCAAACCATGCCTGGGCTTTCTTGGGTGAAGCCGTAAGCGGACCTACATTGTGCGGTGAATATTTCCAGTCATTGATAATGATTGGTTTTTGAGCATCAATCAGATGAACGGAAACAAGTCCCTTGAGCTGCAAATCAATAGCATCGCCATCAATTCTTCCCTCATTTTCATAAAAAATTTTTATTTGATGATCTTGATGCCCCTGCGGCAACCTGGCAACGTCTATAACATTCCGGAAAGAACTCCCCGATAATCCCTTAATAAACTTGCCGTCGATATAAACACCGTGCCAGTCAATGTTATAAAAATCGAAAGCAAGCTCTCCCGTGCCCGGATAACTGATATCTCCGTGGTAGACGTAATAACCGTTATCATACAATCCGTTGACACCTAAACTGGCAAAACTGCCGTCCGGCATTTTCTCAATTGATTTACCCTGAACGCTTGATTGTTCAGGATCTTCGGCTATTTTTGCCTTCGTTATATCAATATTATGGAACGGAGAGGGGGGCGTTAAAAGCCTGAATGTATTGATATATAAACTCCCCTTTCTTTCTCTTTCTATCCGTTCATCATGTCCATTAACCTGCGCTCGCTTTAATGGCTGAGCACTCACAACAGTCATATTATCAGAACCGGGACGAGTCTGTACATTCAGGTTCAGGCTTCCTCTTCCGGATCCATCCTTACTCATATTGTAGGAATCGGAAACAATGGAAACTTGTTGTCCATCCATATTAAAAGTACGGGAACGGGCAGCACGATTCCATGAAGTCAATCCTACCAAAGCGTTGCCGGCACTCACCCACTGGTCACCATCAATAACCCGGTCATCTATAAGATGACCATTCACCTTCATTGAGACAGGATCCCCTTTCTGACCATACGCCAGAATAAAAGGAGTCTTATTTATTTTTGTGAATTGTGATAATTGCACATTCGCGTCTTTAACCGTGGCACCCGATTGAGTGTCTTTAAGAACATAGAATTTAGAAGACCTGGGAGATAGATTAACATTAAGGGTCACGTTTCCTGCGGAGCTGCCTTCATCAACTGTAATCGTTGCTCTTTGTAGCGTATCCGCCACATTTCGAACATAAAGGATCTGTTCGTTTGAATTGCCTCTAAGGATGGTATTGATACCTGGTTTATTTACGGTAATATTATTGGTCATTTCAGGCAGTTTCGTATACCGGGGACCGGTGATATTCAAAAAATCGCCAATCAATTTTACCGCCCGGTATTTTTTCCAGAGGCCACCGGGTTCACTTATCGGAGCGGTATAATCGTAAGAAGTCGTTCGTCCAAGAGAACCGCTATAACCATAATTGGTACCCCCGTAAAACATATAGTAGTTAAAGCCATCAAAACCATGAGAAATCACATATTTTGTTAAGGCATTAACCTGGGCGGCTCCATATAATTTCGGATATCGTACCGCTTTACCCCTGCTGCTGGAGAACCAGCCTCCCTGAAGTTCGGTTATCATGGGCGGGACATCGGGTTCGGTGCGTCTCATTAACTTGACGGATTCACCTAAGCGAGTGAAATGCCATTTTGGATAGAAATTATCTGCATCCATAATTTGTGACATCACATTATCGGTGTTATCTCTCGATACAGATGTCCAGCAGGTTATCAGCGGGATTGTAATCCCATTCTTTTTAGCCGAATGATAGAGGTCTTTGATGTAATTTGTTCGTAGTGAATCCGGCAGACCTGAAAAATCATATTCATTCTCCAGCTGCATAAGAATGATATTACCGCCATTGGTTATCTGATGTTTTCGAATGATCGGTAATACCTCATCATACCAGTAATTAGACCACTTTTCATCCAGCGGCGTATCGGTTCGAAAACCAATTTCCTTATATGCCAGCCAATGTGGCCAGCCTCCGACATCCCACTCGGCATTAATGAAGGGTCCGGGCCTGATAATCACCCAGAGATGATGGTTAGCACAATCTTTAATGAATTGCTCGAGATTTGCAAAATTCGCCTGGTTCGGCTCTTTTTCCTGGAAATTCCACGGTATGTACGTTTCAACTGTATTAAAACCGGCGGCTTTTATCTTTTGTAACCGATCATTCCAAAGATCTGGCGTTAACCGGAAATAGTGAAACCCGGCACTGAAAATATAGACGGGTTTATTATTTATGAAGAAACCATGACTATCGTACCGGATTATATTCGGATGAGAAAAGCGAACAGTCCGCAAACTGTCGTTTCCATAACTTGTGCTGCTTATAAATAAAACAGAACATAAGGTTACTGTTAAAGCAAAAACCGTCTTCTTTTTCATAATAAGACCATGCCAAATCTAGTTTTAAAAATTAATTACCATTACCAGGTAATGCCATTCATTCCACCATCTTTTTCTACAGGACGGATCAGATTGAAGCCGTGTTAGACACCGATGCTTTTTCTGCAATAAGATCTATAGTTGCCTTCTCCAGTCCGCTTGAATGGGCAGTAACCTGGAGCTTGCCCGCTTTTTGACTTGTCTTCGCCAGTACCATACAGAACCCTTTAAAGGCACTTCTATAATCGGCCTGATTGGGTTCATGACTGCTTGGATCACCATTGCCGACACCGGCATTGGAGCCAACGCCAG
The DNA here is from genome assembly GCA_035266485.1 of Balneolales bacterium. Taxonomy (GTDB): domain Bacteria; phylum Bacteroidota; class Rhodothermia; order Balneolales; family DATFMH01; genus DATFNI01. The sequence continues at coordinate 11,800 of DATFNI010000508.1, read as the reverse complement.
AAACATCAAAGAAAATCTTATTCCCGGCCGTGGGTACCACTCGTCCGTGGGAATCTACTACGGCAACGGTAACCGCAACCGTATCCTCACCATCGGCAACCAATCGTGTGCGATCCGGCATAAGTTTGATGGCGGCAGGCGCGCCGGTGGTTTCCACGATCTTGTGAGCGACCATCCGGCCATTGATGTAACCTTTGGCTTCAAGCTTACCCGGCTGATAAGTTACCTTGTCCCACTGCAAATGGCGAAACTCGGGCATAGTTTGCTTGCCAAGGCTGTGGCCGTTCAGGAATAATTCCACCTCGTCGCAGTTGCTGAAACACCAAACAGGGACATTCTGTCCTTCCTTACCATGCCAGTTCCAATGCGGGAAAATATGCACCATCGGTTCGTTTTTCATCCACCAGGCTTTCCAGTAGTAGGCCGCATCCTTCGGAAAGCCGCACATGTCCAGAAAACCGAAATTGGAATTGATTTCCGGCCAGCCGAATGGCGTTGTCTCACCCCGGTAATCAAAACCGGTCCAATAAAATCCACCGGCAACGAACTTACGTGATCCCAGCGGCTGCCACGATCCGTCCGGCGCCATGTAGCTGCTCTTGTGGGCAGTCTCTTTGTCGGTTTGGTAGACACCGCGGCATTCGGTGTTGCTGCCGATTTCACTGCCGAATATCATTTTGTCGGGGAACTCCCTGTGCAGGATGTCGAAATCCTTATAGTTGTAATTTACGCCAAGCAAATCTTCCGCATCGGCGACGCCGCCCTTCCAGGCCTGGTGTTCGGCCCCGCTGTTGTTCGCGCACGTCACAGGCCGCGTGTTGTCGTGCTTATGGACCGCTTCCATGAGTGCAGTCATCATCTCCCGTGCGAAAGGGGTGTTCTGAATGGAGAACTCCTCGTTCCACATGGACCACATAATAATGCTCGGATGGTTGCGGTCGCGCAACACCATGGATTCCATGTGCCAGGTGTTGTCGTAGGGCTGACCGTTCCATGATTTGACGGCAACAGATGAACCCGGATGGCGATTCTCGTCCATCACCAGTAAGCCCAGTTCGTCGCAGGCGTCATACATAGACGGTGTCATGGGATTGTGCGAACAGCGGATGGCGTTGCAGCCAAATTCTTTCAGCCGTTTCATGCGGTAATACAAAAGGCTATCCGGTATGCCAATTCCAACGCCGACGAAATCCTGATGGTTACAGACGCCGTTGAGTTTCACAGACTTCTCATTCAGGAAGAACCCCTCGTTTGGATCAAATCGCAGCGTGCGGATGCCAAACTTTTGTGCATGGCGGTCAACGACCTTGCCATCCCGCGAAACTTCTGTCACCACTGTGTATCGATTACGTTCCTCCAACGACCAGAGCCGTACAGTAGACAGACTGATCTCCTGCTTCAACTTTGTTCCGCTGTGTAAATAACTTGGCTGATCCATATCAGGCGCGGAGAGGATTTTTTTGCGGGCATCGCCCGGAATAGGACTTGGTGCCACCTTGAGATTGCTGGTTGCCTTCCCGACTACTTTCCCGTCCGGATCGAGTATGGTGGAAACCACCGAGCAGTTTTGAGAGTTCTGCATCCGGTTGGCCACCATGGTCTCGATATGAAGCTTGGCAGAAGCTGCGCCAGTCACATTCGCTACCTCGCTGGTAACATAAACACCCCATGGTGCGACATGAGTTGGATCGGCAACGTTGAGCCAGACATGCCGGTATATTCCGCCGCCCTCGTACCACCAGCCTTCAAAATCCGTCGGATCCACATAGACCGCCAGCAGGTTTTCTGCACCAAACTGAACCGCATCAGAAAGATCCACATGGAAGGATGTGTAACCACCCGGATGCTGACTGATCAGTTTACCATTGACATAAATACGTGCATTGCGAAACACCCCCTCGAAATAGAGCCATATGCACTTGCCCTTATCCGATGCATCCACCGAAAATTTTCTTCGATACCAGGCAGGATAAACGGGGAGCGAACCATGGCCGGTGTTGGCTTTTTGACTGTATTCACCCTCGACGATATAATCGTGCGGCAACTGAACCAAACGCCACGAACTGTCATCTACATCCTGCGAGAAATATTGGTTTGATTTCGGTACAGACACCCGTCCCAGCGACACATCACCATAAATCCCACCAGGCCCGGCGGTATTCTGTACGCGCACAACAAGAATATTAGGACCGCCGGCTTTCCAGGCAGAGTCGAGATTCACCTTAAAAGACGAAGACCAGCCGTGATGGGATTGCAATAATTTTCCATTCAGGTAAACTTCAGCATTGTCATCCACCTGGCTGAATTCCACAGTCCGGCCCGAAGAATTCATTTCCGGCAACTCTGTGCGAAACCATGCGTATCCGATGTAATTCATCTGACCTTTACCTGAATTCACCGTGCCGGGGTTGGTGGTTTTCCAACCCGGACCGGAAGTATTCAAATCGGGCCGGGACATCATATCCGCCTGATCCGGTTTTCCCCTGGTCCACACCCATTTGTTCAGAGTCTTTGCATCTTCGAGTTTGGCCGGCGGCATCGGTTTAAAACGCCAGTTAAAGTCTAATAACTCGCGGCGACGGGGTGCCAGTACATTGCTCGCTGCAGGGTTCATTCCCAATGCAAGCCACTTATCCCCGGGGGCAGCGTGTACCAATTGATGCACGTACGATGGCATGGTGGCAAAGGCGGCCGTGCCTAATCCTAATTTGAGAAATTCAATTCGTTTCATTTGTCTGGTTTACAAAGAACATGAAGAGTATCGGGTTTTGCTTCCAGCATCACTCATTGCCTGGCCAGGCAAATTATTGACTACTAAAAGCAGCGTCTGCAAATCGTCCCGAGGTCTCGGGACCAAAGAATCACTCACAAAAATCAGAGCCCCATTTCATGACAAATTGAGGCTCTTTAACTTTAATCGTACACTAATTGGATGAAGTCATAGCATCAATAACCCGGATTTTGTCCGTTATTCCAGTTATCCGCTCCACCATTTTGTTTCAACATTGCCGAATTTTGTACAAGCACACCGTGTGGAATAGGCATCAGAAACTGATAGGCATGCCACGATCGGTCTGCAATCTTAACTTGTTGATACTTTTTAGTGCCATTAGATTGTGGCGTGATCTGCATCGCGTAGATAGGTGAATTAAACCATGCAAGATCTTTCCATCTTCGGAGGTTGTACCAGCTTTTGTCTTCAAAACAGAATTCCGTTGCCCATTCATTATGAATGATATCCCTCATCTTGGACTGCGTCACGGAACCCCCGTATGCTTGCTCGATGGTGGGCAACCCTACTCTTGCCCTTACCTGATCTACTGCGCTGTACACAGATGCAACCGGACCATTAGCCTCATTTTCGGCTTCCGCATATCCAAGCAGAACTCCGGCGTAACGGAAATAAATATAATTTTCAGGTGATTTACCGTTTCGAACGTTGGCCGCTTCACTTACAGTCTTATCCATATACTTCCTGGTGTAATACCCGGTATTGGTAATATCACTCTGAGATCCGAGGTCAATTTGATTATTTCCACCCATTTGTGTCCATACCGTATCACCCTGCCAAACAGAACCATTGTATATGATCGAGTCATAAAACCTTTGTGATCTGTTCTTATAGGGGTTTTGAGGGTCATAACCAGAGTTGGGATCACTGATCATTTTACCATTGCTCATATCGAACTTGTCCACGAGGTTTTGCGTGGGAGTCCAGTTTCCCCATCCGGTTTCAACGCCGCCCTGCATAGTCACGCCCCGGTAGCCTTCGGCATATCCACCTTTGGCTGTCGTATATTCCCTTTGGAATATGAGTTCAGGATTTGAGGCCTGTGTCGAAGGATCCCACAGATCATTAAAATTCGGATCAAGCGAATATACGCCCATATCCATCACTTTTTTATACGCGTCGGCGGCATTTTGCCATAACGTCTTATCATTCGAAGGATTGAATAACGGGCTTGCTTCATTTAGCTCCACCCAGGCTTTCAAGGTCAGTGCGGCACCTTTAGTCGGTCTTCCAACATCGGCAGCACCTTGTGTGGTTGGCAAACTATCCGCAATGGCCGTCAATTCATCATCGATGAATTGGAACGTCGCTTTTTCAGTGGCCCTTGGCCTGAAAATTTTGTTGCCCTGCGTCTGGTTGTCCAGGGGTATTTTTATGATCGGAACGCCGCCATAATTTTCCCACAACCAGGAATAGAACAACGCCCTGAGAAATCTTGCCTCGGGAATCCGCTGCTCCTTGTACGATTGTGGGATGTCGGTTGATTGTTCAACATTTTGAATAAAGATATTACACTCTCTTATTCTGCTATATTCCGCGCTCCAGTCCCACATGCCACCTCCTATGTGGTCCCGACCTCCTATGTAGTTCGAGTTTCCCGGCCCGTTAACAGTATTTTCAGGACTTATCCCTCCGGGATAAACTACCTGTCTGGCAGGCATCCATTCTGCACCGACATAGGAATACCCTGTATAATGGCTTATCAGATCCCAGCCCTGACTCCTGAAATCAGGTTCATCATTATAGATCCCGTTCAGAAACAGGTCTGCATTTTGGGATGAGGTCCAAACACTGGCACTCGATATCTGGTTTTGCGGAGTGACATTCAGAAAATTGCTGCTGCAAGAGCTGACCGCCACAACAAGCACAACTGCTTCGATTAACCTTTTAAATGTATTCATGATTTATAAATCCTTAGGTTAAGCTTAAAAAAATCAAAGTTAAAAGTGGATATTCGCACCAACGGAAATTACCCGTTGCTGGAAGTAATACTGCCCGGAGCTGGAACTTGCTTCTGGGTCCAGATTATACGGTATACCGGGAGACCAGGTAAACAAATTCTGAGCGGCCACATAAATCTGCATTGACCGGATGGTAAGTTTATGCGCCAGACTGCTGGGCATTGTGAAGCTTAACTCAGCGCTCTTCAATCGTAAATAGTCTGCGTTTTTAACCCAGAAAGAAGAGCCTTGGCTATTATTCGCTGTTATGGCCGGAGACACCCTTGGGAAAAGGGCATTAGGATTGGGATTTGAAGGACTCCAGTGATTGTTGTACTGCAATAAGGTGACATTCCCATTTGCATTAAAAGGAGACTGTATCCATCCGCCCATATAGAAAGAAGTTTGTGCAGCTCCCTGGAATAACAGGTCCAAACCGAACTGCTTATATTGAAACTGCGTATCTAAACCATAATTTATTCCAGGCGTACGTGGGTTACCTATCACCGTTCGGTCGTCAGGGGTGATTTTTCCATCGGGTTTACCATTCGGTCCGCTGAGATCGGCATACATGATATCACCGGGACGAACGGTACCCCATGCCGGCGTAGCAATACCACTTTTAAGCGATCCGTCAGGATTAAAATCCGATTTCGTATATAATCCAATCGCTTTATACCCAAACATAGTGCCAAACTGCCGGCCTGTCCGGCGTCGGTTAGGATTATTATACGTGTCGTTGGCCTCAAAAATGTTTATCAGTTTGTTATGGGCCCATGTGAAATTTCCATCCAAATTCATCACAAGACCGTTTTCGAACGCCTTGTTGTACCCAACACTTAATTCAAGACCGTGATTACTCATTACCCCGGCGTTCACCTGGTTCAATCCAATACCATACGAAGACGGGACCGTAACAGTGGGATTTACGAGCATGTTGGATCTCTTCTGATAGAAATAATCTACCGAAGCGGTAAGTTTGTCGCTCCACAACGACATGTCAAAGCCGACATCCTCCATCAGGGCTTTTTCCCAAGTGATAAATGGATTTGCAGGGTTTTGTTCGTACAGGGCCTGTGTCGGTGCTCCGTTAAAGTTAGCACCCTGTCCTATACCATAAGTACTTAAATACTGGAAAGCACTCCCTGCCAAATTTCCTGAATATCCCCAGGAACCACGCAACTTAAACGTTGTCAGCCATGGGAATCTGTCTACGATAAATTTTTCATTGGCAACATTCCATCCTGCCGATATAGCAGGGAAAAAGCCAAAACGATGACCCGGCGCGAAGTAATAACTTCCGTCATACCGTCCGGATACCGTAAGCAAATAGGTGTTTGCATAATTATAATTCCCCTGGAAAACGACACCCATACGTCGTGTTTGAGATGATAAGCCGCTGTTACTCAAATCAGCAGGTATGGAACTTCCGTCGTTCAACTCTGGTATATTCAAATTATAATTCTGCCGAAAAGCACCAAAATTTTGATCCAGACTTTTATCGGCCTCATAAACAGCCGTGAGATTTACATTGTGTTTTCCAAACGAATGTACATAGTCTAAATATCCCTGAAACACATAATTGTTAGTACGATCGTAATATTGACTCAACTGTGGCTTTGAATACAACAGGAAGCCTTCGTTGTAGGTTTTCGTTGTGGGATCGTATTTATAAGTAGGAACCGGCGTATTCCATGTTTTTTGAAAGGAATCATAAGGATCATAGCTAATTCTTGCTTTTACATCCAGCCCCGGCAAGAAAGGCAAATCCTGCTTTATATATATAGAGCTATAAACCTGCCGGTTTTTATTCGTCTGAAATCCGCTGTGATATGCATATCCTACAAGACTGCGGCCATCCCAGGAACCCCAGTCGCCATTGGCATAATAAACAGGCGAAACAGCAGGCGTCCGGTATGCCTGGTACATGATCGTACCGGCTGAAGTAGCAGGATAATGCTGCTGCTCATTCCAGCCATTGAAGAATAAGCTCGCATGAGTCGTTTTCGTGACATCGGCATCTATTCTCAAACTGGCATTATACCTGTGAATATTATCCGTGGTCCACATACCTCCCTGGTAGGTCCACCCTAAAGAAGCGTAATAAACGACCTTCCTCGAATCCTTATACTTAGTACCGCCGGAAAGGATCAAACTATTCCGTGTCATTGGAGCATTATTGCGAATAATCGTATGCAGTGCATCGCTGTTTGGATATTGCGGATCAACCGTGCCATTTACAGCAGCTTTAAATCCCTGCAGTTCCGCTTGAGAATAGGATGGTTGACCGCCAACATTAGCCTGGGCCTCATTTTTCAATAATGCGAATTGATAGGCATTGACCATCTTGGGAACAAAGGTTGGGTTTTGAATCCCGAAATACCCGTCATACGTCAGGGTCGGTTTCCCTATTAACCCTGACTTGGTAGTAACAAGAATTACCCCGTTGGCTCCCGCCATACCATAAGGAGCAACCGCGGCAGCACCTTTCAATACGGTAATAAACTTGATATTCTCCGGATTTATCTCGGAAAAACTACGTGGCACTCCGTCGACAACTACTAACGGATTACTGTTCCCGATGGTTGAAATACCCCTGATATGGATATCAGAGCTGTTATAACCGGGTTCGCCACTGTTTTGCACAGCAATTACACCTGCAACTCTTCCCACAAGGTTATTGGTTTCGTTTGCGACAGGTTTGTTAGCAATCTGTGCCGTTTTCACCTGTGAAATAGCCGCCGTCACATTTTCCTTCTTCTCTGCGTTATACCCAAGGACAACCATTTCTTGTCCCTTAATAGCCTCTGATTCCAACTTTATGTTTATGGTACTGCGGCCATTTATCGGTACCACTTTGGTTTGATATCCTATGTATGAAAAAATCAGTGTATCCGTCGGACTGGATATCGATAGTGTATATTTACCGTTCAGATCCGTTGCCACCCCCTGGGTGGTTCCTTTTATCAGAACGTTCACTCCCGGCATGGTACTTCCGGTTGTAGCATCTTTAACTACGCCCTGAACATGGGGGCCTTCCTGGGCCATAAGGGGATGTACTCCCAATGCAACACAAAAAAGCGCTACCAATAGCTGGAGTATTACACCAGTGCCCCCGCGTAATGAATCCTTTCGACCATAACGGTTTTTCATAGTCAGTCCTCAGCAATTTAAGATTTTATATAAGAGGGTGGTACCCTTACGGTACCCATACCTAGTCGATCACCAGATAATGGTACACACACCAATCAAGTGATATCATTTACATGCCTGAATTTTCCCTAAAACCAAGCATTTTCTTCCCGCAAAACTACGATAACGGTAACATAAATAACCACACAACATTTTGTTATCGCTAACATTCTCATATTAGAAACTGATACTTATAATGTCAACACCAACCCACAAGCAACTAAGCCTTTCTGTATAAATAATACAAATGAGATATCTTATCTATATTTTTTAGTTAAAATATTTTTTACAATTAAAAAAATTAATAAATGAACAGTATTTCTCATGCGAGGAATAATTCAAATTAATACAATCCTTAAATCCAATCCGGTACTCAAGCTGATATTTTTATAACAGAACCTAATTCAAACACTTCACCTTTTCCAAATACAGTAAACGGGATAGAGTTGTAGCCTTATATTAAAAACCCTATCTGTGATTCATTTTTCGGAAATCCGGATGGGTCAACGAACCTGAGTTCGGGATATATAGTTTTTAGTGATGAGAATCCCCTTTGATGAATATCATAATTTCTTTAGTTAATCCGCATTTCCGGAAGAAAATCACGATGATGATTTTGGCGGAATACGTTTGCGATCCCCTTTTTCCTGGGTTGGGAAGAACTGACTGGCCCCGGGCAGTTTCGGCTTGGGTAAATATTCTGCCTCATATTTAGCCAGCGTGAGGGGCCCGCTGGTATCGGGCAATACCGGTCCTCTGGTCGCCGTATCCTCAAATCGAAACGCCGAGGTCAGATCCCCAAAAGTATCCCGGCGCCATTGACTGATATTCGGCTCACGAACTCCTGTAAATTTTTCCAGAAACTGCAACGTCGAGGTATGGTCGAACGTCTCGCTGCAGACCCAGCCGCCGGCAGTCCATGGTGAAACGATGATGCACGGTACGCGGAAGCCGCCTCCGATGGGAAGCCCGTTTATAAATTCATGCGGAGTTCCCGGTTTGGGCACCGGTGGGGCGACGTGATCAAAAATTCCATCATTTTCATCATAGTTGAGTATGAATACGGTCTTGGCCCATACCTCAGGATTTGCAGCTATAGCATCAATCTTACTGGCAACGAATGCCGCGCCGTCTGCCGGCATATAATCCGGGTGCTCCGACTGATAACTGGTCGGTATGATCCACGAAACAGCGGGGAGTTTATCGTTCATGGCATCGTATTCAAATTGCCCTAATGGCCCACGCTCCATTCCTTTCTTGTACAGGGGAGAATCTTTGTCTGCTTCTTTAAACACCTTGAATGTTTCCAGGAGATTGCAGCCGTAATTATCTTTTTCCTGGTATACCTTCCAGCTCACACCCGCCTTTTCCAGCCGCTCCGCATACGTTGTCCATCTATAGCCTTCCTTTGGTGCTATGTTGTTTATGATAGGACCACCATACTTCCCATCGGGATCAACGGTGCCGGTCATCCAATACATCCTGTTTGGCCAGGTAGGTCCTAATATCGAACAATGATAGGCGTCACAAATAGTGAAGGCTTCGGCCAATGCAAATTGAAAAGGGATATCTTCCCGTGTGTAATGCCCCATCACATAGGGCCCATTGTCCCCGTCAACTTTACGGTGAGCCGGAACCCAGTTATCCATCTTCCCGTGATTCCATGCCGCATGTTGTACAGACCAGGCATGGCTCGTGGAGGGTATTTTCTGTGCACTCGTCGTACGCGTATTCAGGTGAAACGGAAGCAGATACCCATCCGGATTTTTCGGATCCGGTTGGTAGAATACAGAACGCCCATTTTCAAGTTTCATGGCATGGGGGTCATCAAAACCACGTACACCGGATAATGTCCCAAAATAATGATCAAACGACCGGTTCTCCTGCATGAGCAAAACAACATGTTCAATATTCCGAAAGGAACCGCGCCGTTGTGGAGGATTAGCCAATACCTTTCTTACATTGGAGGGTATCAGGGTAGAAGCAAATGCAGATGCCGTTAGTCCGCCCAGTGACTTTAGCATGCTTCTGCGGCTTATTTTGGGACCTTCCAGATTGAAACCACTGTTTTCTTTTTTCATGGGAGCTGCCTCAGATATTCTCTTTATAAACCGGTTAACTAACGCCCTCTACACGTGCTTAGGTATTTGTGTAATTATGCGGGCTACACGCAAGAATCTGTAGAAGATAGCAGAAGAAACCTTATCCACAAAAGGTATCGGGGAAGGAAATGAGAGCAGTAGAGTCCCTTAATTCAACAATATTAATGACAAATGTACCGCATCTTTTAGGCTGTAAAAAAAATGTAAAAAAGAATCTACTCAGCCGGATAAACAAAGAAATGGTTAGTCGGCATTCAGATTATTGCAACCGCACGACTGCCTGATGATAAGCTGGCTCTCTATCACAATCTCTTCAACGGCTTCATCCTCTTTGTCGATTACCTTGATCAGTTTTTCCGCTGCTTTTTTCCCCATCTCGTAGGCGGGCTGCCGGATGGTGGTCAGGGGCACAGGCATAAGTTTAGCCCTGATATCATCCGTGAATCCGACAATGGCGATATCGTCCGGTATTCTAAGTCCGTTATCCAGGATCGCCTGCATGGCGCCAAAGGCGGCGGGGTCGTTAACGGCAACCACGGCCTCGGGACGGTCGCCGTCTGAATTTTCCAGGATACGCATCATGGCATCATATCCACCTTTTTCCTGAAAACCGGACTCCTGAATCCAATCATCCCGGACTTCCATGTTATGCTCTTTCAATGCTTTCAGGAAACCGTCAAGGCGTTTCTTACCGATGGAAACCTTGGGGGGGCCACTCAGGTGCGCTATCTTTTTGTAGCCGTGCTGAATCAGGTGCTCTGTTATCTCACGCGAACTTTCCAGGTCGTTCATACTCACGCAACTGGCCCCGATGTTGTAGACGCACCGGTCGAAGAAAACCATGGGTAAGCCGGCGTCGATCAATTCTTTGTAAGGGGTTACATCATCACTCGATTGGGCGGTAGAAATGAGGATTCCATCAACACGCTTTGCCTCAAGGGCAGTCAATGCCCTGCATTCGCGGTCCTGGTCTTCAGCCGAATGCGTAAATATCAGCTGATAATCCTTGGCATAGGTTACATCTTCAATTCCCCGGATAACCTCCGGAAAAAAAGAATGCGCGATTTCGGGAATGACCACACCAATTGAAAAAGTCTTATTCAGAACCAGGCTCTTGGCGATATGGTTGGGCCGGTATCCCATTTCCCGGGCCATATCCCAAACCTTTTTTTTGGTTTCCTCTGTGACATTGGAACGGTTGTTCAGAGCCCTGGAAACAGTCATTGTTGACAGGTTCAGGGCTTTTGCTATTTCCTTGATTGTAACTCTAGATGCCAATTTTTTATTATTTGATGGGTTACGTTTATGTCTTAATTAAAATACTGCCACCCTCTGTTTAAAGGCATATGTCTGTAAAAAATTTTCAAAGGATCGCTTTAATGCTCCTCCGGATTCGGACAAAAAAGGCGAAGTTAACGTTAAAATTAAAATAAATAGATTCTTCAAAAAATCCTTTACACCTTTATACATACAAATTTATAGCCGACACCCCAAGGCTTTATTTCGTTTTACACACGGATATAAAATTATTCAGATTTATTTAAAGCACAACTCATTGGCTCATTATTTTATTCATCGCCGATATCTTTACAATTTTTAAAGGCCCGAAGAGACGGATTAAACTTTGGGCATTTTGAGATTATAAATTTCTTATTCCCGCAATTATATATTTATTTTTATATAAGATATACTAGTGTAGTGTCTTACAAATAAGTTGTAAAAATAGATTAGGGGTATTATCTTATCCTCATGAGTCGACCCATATCCATAGTAGC
>DATFNI010000507.1:0-2750 GCA_035266485.1 Balneolales bacterium | reverse complement strand
GAGAAACTCGGCGCCGATGTCGTTGCCAAGGGCAACCTGTGCGACAAGTGCGGCGCCATGGCCGTCATCCGCCTCGATAACTGCAACACATGCCTCGAATGCGGCGATTCGAAATGTGGATGATCGTCTGAACTTTCAAAGAAAAGGGGGCCATCCGGCCCCCTTTTTTTATGCCGGAATATTTAGCCGCCAAACCAGAAATAAGGCCCTGGCAAAGGGTATATCTACTGGTACAATATAAACTTCCTTGTTTGAGGAGGTGCCCGATGATTAAAAAAGGAACTGTAGTTGCAATTCTTCCGGAATGGCAGGACCCCGGTGACAATGAGCGTATCTGGGTGGCTGTCACCGATGAAGAGAAAGGCAGGCTGGATATTGGAACGCTGACTCCAAGCCCGAACCTTACTTTCGGCAGATTCCACATACATACTGTGAATGCAGATTGGCTTCGTCCGAAGTTCCCGCTGTTTCCATTTCCGGATGATCTCGGATGAATATTTCCAGAATCCCGGAATTGCCCGACACTTCTTTTGAAAGCATGAAGTTATGGTTTTCTTGCATGTCCGATCGTGGTCTTTTGTTCCACCCTGATGATGCCCCGGAAAGCATTTTCGTTATTGCCACCGGAGAGCCAACCTTTTCTGCAAACGAATGCGACGAGGTCAATGCTGTTCTGAATGAGATGTTCGAACTGCATGGCGATAATGTTTACAAAGCTGCATACCCTGTTTTTATGAAATACATGGGCATCCAACTCGACGCCTGATGACAGGTTACCGCACCCCTCATTGACAGGGATTTTTTCTGACATAATGTCCCCTTCTGTTCCCAGGAGGGTTAATGTCCGAACCAGCAGCCACCCATGATGTCCTTTGTGAAGTCAGGAAGTTTCTGACCCAGAAAGAGATTGCCGACAATCTCGGAATCGACACACGTACAGTAAAACGGTGGGAAGCTAAAGAGTCCTCCCCAGCTCCTTACGCAGTGGCAGCACTTCAGCGCATGCTGCCGTTTCGAGAGACGACCCCGGCAAAAAGAGATACAGATTTCACTTTTATTGATCTGTTTGCAGGTATCGGCGGCATCCGCCTTGGATTCGAGTCAGCAGGTGGTCAGTGTGTTTACACCAGCGAATGGAACAAATATGCAGCCCATACCTACATCAGAAACTTTGATAGCGACCACCCGATAAACGGGGATATCACACAGGTCGACCCTGCATCCATTCCGGATCACGATGTGTTGCTTGCCGGATTCCCATGTCAGCCATTTTCAATTGCAGGAGTATCAAAGAAGAATTCACTGGGTCGCTCTCACGGCTTTGCCTGTGAAGCCCAGGGCACGCTGTTTTTTGATATCGCGAATATCCTCCGCATCAAACGGCCTCCCGGCATTCTGCTCGAAAATGTGAAAAACCTGATGAGCCATGACAAAGGCAACACATTCAAGGTTATTAAGAAAACCCTTGAGGAAGAGCTTGGCTACACGATTTTCCCTCTTGTTGTGGATGCTAAGGGTTTCGTTCCACAGCACAGAGAAAGAATTTATATCGTAGGCTTCAGGGAGCCGGTGCCATTTTCATGGGATGAGTTTAATAAGCCTGATCCGCTATCGAAAAAAATGAATGCAATCCTGCATCCTGAAAATGGAACCGAGCACAACGAATTTGATTTCGCAAAAGGCTATATCACCGGAAACAACGGCAACGTGAACGATAAATATACCCTGAGCGACAAACTCTGGAGCTACTTGCAGGGCTATGCCGCTAAACATAAAGCTAAAGGCAACGGATTTGGATTTGGGATGGTTGGTCCGGATGATACAGCCAGAACCCTTTCTGCCCGTTATTACAAAGACGGTTCGGAAATTCTGGTAAGCCGCGGCCAAGGCAACAACCCTCGCAGACTGACTCCGAGAGAGTGCGCCAGACTGATGGGCTATCCTGATGACTACATTATTCCGGTTTCGGATACCCAGGCATATAAACAGTTCGGCAACTCCGTCGCGGTTCCTGTTATTTCAGAAATCGCCAGAATTATGAAGCCGTTTATTTTGCAGCTGACCAAACAGAGCGCGGAGAAGAATCGAAAGCGGGCAGCCTGATGGCGGATGTTCACAGCAAAGAAACGCGCAGTAAAAATATGGCTGCGGTTCGCAATAAAAACACGAAACCGGAGTTGATGATCCGCAAAGATCTGCACCGGCTTGGTTTCAGATACCGGCTACACGCCAATAATTTACCCGGAAAGCCGGACCTCGTACTCCCTAAATATCGTGCTGTGATTTTCATTAACGGATGTTTCTGGCATCAGCATGATTGCCATCTGTTCAAATGGCCTTCGACTCGAAAAGAGTTTTGGGAATCAAAGATCAATGGCAACAAGGTCAGAGATATTGAAACAGCGAAACAACTGAGATCAATGGGGTGGCGGGTGCTTACTATCTGGGAATGCTCCCTGAAAGGTAAATCACGCTTGCCACTGGATGATTTGTTATCAATAGTGAGTAACTGGATAGAAGAGGGGTCGGACGAACAGGAGGTTCGGGGGGAGATATAGTGGCTCGAAAAGAATTATCAGAAATTCGCGACCTGGATTCCTTGAAGAGGATTATGTCTGATCACGGAGCCAGCCAGCTTTTTGCCAAGCCCCTTGCGTCGAATGACAACTCAAAAAACCAGATTTATCTCGGCGGCGGTTTTGAGGCCCTCAACATCATCCCCAACCATGGGGTTGAGGTAGATGAGGGAA
>DATFNI010000506.1:0-12541 GCA_035266485.1 Balneolales bacterium | reverse complement strand
GAATTCATGCTGATTGTCTTCAATGTCATTTAATAATGCACGGGTTTTACTCCCGTAATAATCCACCAAGGCATTTCTTAAAACGGGGTCTTTTATATGATCAATTCCCAACTCTTTAAGCAAGCTGTATCCATTACTATTTAATTCGATTCTCCTCATTAACATGACCCTTCCTAAATCCCGGTACGTCTGATCAGTAAATGCACGTTTCTGTTCAAGGGTGGTAATTATATTTTTTTGCGCAGTTAAATCACCCTTTAATACTGCTATATGTTCTTGCAGCTCGGTTTTGTCGAGCATTAAATCATCATGTATTTCTGCTAATGCATTGTTAATTTTCTGGTTAGACTTCTTTTGCTCATTCCAGTTATTTACTTGCAAGGCGATCAGAATCCCGATCACGACCAAAAGAATTTCCCCCAGGGCATAACGGAGATAGCCTGTTACTTTGTTCTCTTCTGCGAGTTTGCGTCGAATCTTCTTAAAGATAGCAGGCATATAGCTAACGTACTTAGATTAGTTTCTTTGAAATTGATCCCATGATTTCCCCGGTAAGTATACACGCACCAATAAAGAACCGCACTGGTAATCTTATATACACAACTTTCGCAGTTAATAAATGTGAGAGTCTACTTTGTAGAATCCAGGCGTAAGGAGACAGAATTCAGAATACTCTTCGTCAAAACCTACCGAATAACATGACGGTTTACCTCCGGGTCCTGTTACTATGGTACGTTCATAAAAGGTTGACCCATTCTGACTACTGACTACTGACTCCTTAATTCTGAATTCTATTTTTTTACTCATTGATTTAAGTGCGAAAGTTGAGTTATATATATAAAAAAGACAAAAAAATAGTAAGATACATTCATCAATAATAAGAACAGTTTCCTACGGAAGGGATAATCATTTTTCTTCATTAAAACATCATTTCAGCAACCATACTCATGGGTTTCATTTTTATAAGCCATGTTGTATGAGTTTCTCCTTAAATCAGCCAATTATTGTTGTTGATCAGTTTAAAGCTATTAAGATGGATTCGGGGAGAGTAGGAATAATCGCGCAAATGATAGGAAATTCTGCGCATCACTGCCCAGATACAGGAATGTCATCCTGAAGTTGATCCCAATTGTTCTCGGGATCAACGTAGGATCTCGCAAGCAGGGCGCAACGATCGAATCAGTTCAACACTCATTACCGGGTTCCGTTATATAGGGACGTAAACCCCTATGGTGCCCGAAGTCGGCGAGATCCTACTTCCCCCGATAAATCGGGGAAAATCAGGATGACAAATAAGGGGTCAGAGTGAGTACAGAACCTAACTCACCGGATATATTTCCTTACATCAATTTGATCCTCGACTACGAGTATCACAGGTTTGTGCTTGTCGGATTCGGTTTCTCCGTTTGTGGTAACTGCTGATATGTCAGAGGCGGCGGGCTCCTGAACAACATTTTCGGACCTTTCATCAGATTTATGGTCCTTCAAGATAATCTCATTATCAATCGCAGAACCAACGGATGACTATTCACGATATGAACGTGAAGCAAGGGGCACTCTAAGACCGAAGAACGAGAAAAACCGGGACAGATAAGGTATTTGCCAGGGAGAAAGCTTTCTTAGGATGATTCCGGAATATTTACAACAATAAGCAGGTTGGCTGGTTATAAACATGCGGGTAACGTAGAACTTGCTTCCGCTAATAATTGACTAATACTATTACAACATAATTGTTGCCAAAGCCACTTTTTTAATTCTCCCAGGTAGAAAAAACGATGAACCCCGGGACGACTTAATAAAGTTATGAACAGAATTCATCAGGTTTCTTAAAACATCCTGATCTGTAAATTGTTGATAAAAATAAAAATGAAAAAAATGGATAGAAAAATGAAATCACTCAGAAATATTGCATTAACTGTCGCGCTATTCGTTCCCTTACTATTTGCTGAAGTCTCTGCGACTCAGGCACAGAATGTCAGAACGGTCAACCTGATTGGTACCAACCAAATGAAATTTACGGTGGCATCAAAAAAATCGGGACTCACGGTCGGGAAAAGCGTAAAAGGTGACAACGGAAATACGCAATACATCCTGAAAAGTATCGAAGCGAAACCGGGCCAGAAGATGAAGATCATTTTGCATAATTACAGCAAGCTGCCGGCCGGGGCGATGTCGCACGACTGGGTTTTGCTGAAAATGAATGCCAATGCTTCGGAGGTTGCCAATAAATCGAGCCAGGCAAAAAGCAACGATTACATTGCACCTTCCGTTAAAAATGAAATTATTGCCCATACCGGATTGGTGAGCGGTGGAAATTCCGGTTCGGTAACGTTTACGGTGCCTCAAAAAACCGGGAGCTATGAGTTTTTATGTACATTTCCGGGTCATTACATGGCCGGTATGAAAGGTAAGCTGATCGTTAAAAAATAAATGAGATTAATCAGCCTGTAACCGATAGTTCCAAACATTTTGGAGTATATCAGGCTTGAAATAACGCATCTGTTTAAAGCCCTCATGGTTTACATGCTGTGAGGGTTTTTTTATTAGTGCCGGTTTTTGGAGGGTAAGGAACATTTTTTACGGTCACGCTGTACCTTTACATGGATATGGTATAAAAAAAACTATTATCGATAAAAGAAGTTAACATTATGATTGAAGTTCTTGATCTCCATTTTTTTAAGGATCACACCATAGCATCATTCTTGGTTAAAACCAGCGAGGGTCCTGTTCTGATTGAAACAGGACCGGATACGGTCTGGGACAATCTTAAAAAGTCACTGAAAGAACACGGATATGAGCCCTCAGATGTTCGAAACGTCTTGCTCACACACATTCATTTCGATCACGCCGGAGGTGCCTGGCACCTGGCAAGGGAAGGTGCAACGATTCATGTCCACTCAAAAGGGGCATCCCATATGGCATCTCCTGAAAAGTTATGGCAATCGGCCAAACGTATTTATGGGGATGATATGGATCGCCTCTGGGGGAAGATGGAACCCATACCGGAGAAGCAGATTCATATCGTGGAAGACAGCGACCGCCTTGAATTCGGGGACGTTGAGATTGAGGCGCATTACACTCCGGGACACGCCCAGCATCACCTGGCTTATAGACTCGAAGATGTGGTTTTTACTGGTGATGTAGGGGGCGTTCGCATCGGCGGGAAGAGTGTTGTGCCTCCATGTCCGCCGCCGGATATTAATGTAGAATTGTGGAAGGAGTCGATTAAACGGCTTCGGGAGATTAATCCGAATACACTGTATCCAACGCACTTCGGCTGTTATCAAAATGTCGGTGAACATCTGGATCAGCTTGAGGCAAACCTTCGGTTGTATGCCGGAGAGATTAAATCATATCTGCAAAAAGGATATGATCAGGAGGAGATGTTGTCTCGCTTCAAAATCTTTGTCAGAGAACATTTGATAGAAGACGGCCTTGACGAGGATGAGCTGGAGCAATATGAAATTGCCAACCCGGTCTATATGAGTGTGACAGGGTTAGCCCGATACTGGAAGAAATTCCACCCCGAAACAATAAGCAGTTAACAGTTAACAGTTTCAGTAAACAAAAGAGCCCGCAGTTGACTATCAACTGCGGGCCTTCTAGTTATAACTGTTTACTGCTTACTGATCACTGAAAATCGATCAGGGTCCGAAGACCAATTCGACGAGCTTCTCGATGTATGGGAAGCAAAGCGAGAAGAGTATAAAGGTCGGTATCAGGATGCCAAACGACCACTTCATGTAACCCAGGAAGGATGGCATATCGACGCCATCGGACTCGGCAATGGACTTCACCATGAAGTTAGGAGCATTTCCGATATATGAGTTGGCACCCATAAATACAGCTCCGCAAGAAATGGCCACGAGTGTGGAGGCGTAAGTGGTCATAAGAGCATGGGCATTACCGCCGGCGGTATTAAAGAACACCAGATAGGTTGGGGTATTATCCAGAAACGAAGAGAGCATTCCGGTAATCCAGAAATACATGTGATCATTGGGGGTGCCGTTGGCATGTGTTACCAATTTGACGACGTGACTCAGGGCTCCGCTTTCTCCGGCACGAAGGATAGCGATAGCCGGAATGATCGTAATGAAGATACCGGCAAAGAGCTTGCCGACCTCGATAATTGGAAACCAGTCGAATCCATTGGCAGCCCGGCTCTCCTTATCCGTGAAGTGCCAACTCAACCATGCTATAATCAGCATGCCCAGATCACGAAGTGCATTTTGGATGGGAACTTCAATGCCCAATACGTTCATATCTCCAAGGTGGACAATCCCTGAGAATAATACGCATACCACGACGCCGGCCAGAAGGAGAAAATTAAACCCGCCTTCAATACCCAGTTTCTGATCGGAATCTTTCTCAGGAGGAGTATTGGTTTCCTTTTTGTATTGGATACGATCTATAATGTAATATAGAGGCAGCAAAATGGCGAGGACGAAGATCAGTTCTAACAGTAAATGTTCGGTTGTCCAGAAAAAATGCACTCCTGCAAGGAAACCCATGAAAAGGGGAGGATCACCCAGTGGTGTTAATGCGCCGCCGATGTTGGCCACCAGGAAGATGAAGAAGATGACGGTGTGCATTTTGTGCTGTCTCCACTCATTGGCACGAAGAAGGGGGCGGATCATGAGCATGGCAGCTCCGGTGGTACCCATCCAGCTTGCAAGGAATGTCCCGATGACGATGAGTAACAGGTTTACAGCAGGTGTTCCGACCAGTTGCCCCGTCAGGCGAATACCTCCGGCCACGGTAAACAAAGCTAATAGAAGTATAAGAAACGGGATAAATTCCAACAGGTAGGTATGAAGAACTTCGTGAGCTGTAGTTCCAAACCCAAACAGGAATGCCATCGGCACAATGATAGTAAGTGACCAGAATAGTGAGACTTTGCCAAAATGATGATGCCAGAATTCGGGTGTCCACAGCGGCATCAAAGCTATAGACAATAAAATTCCGGCGAAGGGTAATGCCCACCAGAGGCTTAATTCTGCTCCGTTGAATCCATGCCCTGTGGCTTCGGCAGCAAATGCCATTCTTGTTGTTCCCACCAACAGCAGTATAGGTAACAGAGTAAGTATTTTTCGGATTAACCTGGTTCTAATCACGTTCCTCCTCCTGAGGACTAAAAGTTTTTAGGAAAATTTCTGAAGCCTAAAAATAATAGAAGTTGTTCAGTTTAAAAATTGAAGAAAGTGTTAAAATTTGTTGCAATGTATTTAAAGTCCCCCACAATAATTCAATACCTTGCGAATATCTTCAATAACCTTTGTTGAGTTAGCTAACCGGTGATGAACTATAAATAGTGTTTTCACATTGATAATACTTGTTTGCCGTTTCGAGGCACGCAGAGAAAGAAAAATTTTGAAAGAGACGGGTTTTTTGATACGAAAAATACAGTTTTGAATGTGTGTGAATCCCATGTGGCTGAGCGACTATCATAAACTTTGATTATGGGTCTTTATGGTCGATCAATTTTTTGTATCTTTGCACTCGATGTTTATCGGGGTGGCAATAATGATTGGCCACAGCCGATTTTTTTGAGGATCTCGGTTAGACTTTAGAACCACGACTCGATGAATCCATATAGTAATCTGGTACCTTACATTATAGCACTGCCGCTGGCAGGATTTTTATTCAATGGCTTGTTGGGGCTTGCTTCCCCGAACTTCCGGAAACAGAAATCCCTCATTGGGGCTATTTCGACACTTGCGGTATTTATTCCATTTATTCTGACATTTTTCATTTGGATCAATACCAGTGAGTCATCGCCTTCCTTTACAGTAACTCTTTTTTCATGGATACAGGCGGGATCATTTTCCACGTCCGTCGCCTATCACATCGACCAGCTTGCACTGGTTATGATGCTGGTGGTGACCGGTGTTGGTTCCATCATCCACCTCTATTCAATGGGGTATATGGAAGAGGACGACGGTTACTGGAAGTTTTTCGCGTACATGAATCTGTTCATATTCATGATGCTCAACCTGGTGATGGGCAGCAATGTACTGCTGTTGTTCCTCGGATGGGAAGGAGTAGGACTTTGTTCGTACCTGCTGATCGGTTTCTGGTATACCGATATAATGAATGCCGTAGCTGCAAAGAAAGCTTTCCTGTATAACAGGGTTGGGGACTTCGCATTCCTTATTGCAATGTTCCTGCTATTCCACAGCGTTGGCAGTCTTAATTTTAGCGTGATCATTAATCACGTAAAAGATATTCCACATTCGACAGCTGTCTGGATCACGCTTCTGATGCTGGTAGGAGCCACCGGCAAGAGTGCTCAGATCCCGTTGTTTGTCTGGCTGCCGGATGCCATGGCTGGTCCGACACCTATTTCGGCCCTGATCCACGCTGCCACGATGGTTACATCGGGCGTCTATCTGATTGCCCGAATGTCGTTCTTGTACGTGCTTGTACCTGAGGTGATGATGGTCGTTGCCGTCGTCGGTGCCATAACGGCTCTTGTCGCGGCTACTATTGCTATTACCCAATACGATATTAAGAAGGTCCTGGCCTATTCGACGGTCTCACAGCTTGGATACATGTTCCTGGCCCTTGGAGCCGGTGGATTTTCCGTCGCCGTCTTTCACCTGACGACGCACGCTTTTTTCAAAGCCTGTCTCTTCCTTGGTTCCGGTTCTGTCATTCATGCTATGGAGCATGTTGAACATGGTCTTCATGAGGATGGAAAACATGTTCATTTCGATACGCATGATATGCGCAATATGGGCGGCCTGAAGAAGATCATGCCCTCGACCTACTGGACGTTCATGCTGGCAACGCTGGCAATTTCCGGTATTCCGTTGTTTGCAGGATTTTTCTCCAAGGATGAGATTCTCTCCTATGCCTTTAATGCAGGTCTGGGCAACTACGCAAGCGCCATGTATTACATGATGTGGGGCGTTGGTGTGGTAACAGCATTCCTGACCGCATTCTATATGTTCCGTCTCACGATCGGTACGTTCCATGGCACATTCAAACTTCCCAAGAAGGTAAGGGGTGCTGAAACAGCGGGCGAATACCTGCATGAGAATAGCTGGAAGATGACGTTCCCACTCTGGATACTCGGTATTGGTTCTGTTGTGCTTGGATTCCTTGGTATCCCCAAATTCTGGCTTGAGACGTTTGGCAGCGATGCTCATGTGAATATGTTTGAAAACTGGCTGTCGAAGGTTACGGCAACGTTCGGCGGGCATATTCCAATCGGAACAGAATGGCTGCTGATGGCACTGTCAATCGTACTGGCGGTCTGGGGCGCTGTATATGCCTACAAGCTTTACTCGGAAGACAAGGTGGAAGAATCCGATGCGATGCTGGCCAAACGACTTGGCGGACTGTACGGAGTCTGGTCTGAGAAATACAACTTCGATGAAGCCTATGAAGGCTACGTCGTCAAACCGGTAGTTCGTCTTTCTGATAGAGTTTTGGCCGTGTTCGACATGAAAATTATCGATGGCATTGTAAATGCTTTTGGTAGTGTAATACGCTTCTTCGGCAGTGTCATCCGATATTTACAGACCGGTGTCACACAGGTTTATGCTTTCATGTTAGTTCTGGGAGTTATCATCATACTGGGGATCTTAATCCTCTGATAATCACGTAGACACGCAATGGATACCCTATTAAATATTATCATTTTCTTGCCGCTGGTCGGCGTGCTGGGTGCTATGGTCATTAAGAATGAGACTGGCATCAAGTGGTTCAGTCTTTTAGTCTCATTGGCCACATTCATCCTGTCGTTGCCGCTTCTCTTTAATTTTGATATCAGTCACGCCTCGACATTACAGTATGTCACACAGGGCGCCCAGTGGATACCCGGCTACGACATAAAGTATTTAGTTGGACTGGATGGATTGAGTCTGCTGCTTTTCATGCTGACGACCTTGTTTGGTCCCATCGTGATCATGTCCGCCTGGGATTCGGTGCACAAACATGTTGCCGGTTTTTATGCCATGCTGATGTTGCTGGAGACAGCATCACTCGGTGTGTTTGCGGCAAACGACATTTTCATTTTCTACATCTTTTTCGAAGCCAGCCTCATTCCGATGTATTTCCTTATCGGTATCTGGGGCGGCGAGCAACGTGTTTCCGCTGCTATTAAATTTTTCCTGTACACGCTGGTCGGTTCACTTTTGATGCTGGTCGGCATCTTTTATCTCGGATATTATGCCGGCCAGGCGGTGAATCACGGCGTCTTCACGACAGACTGGCGTATTCTCAGCAGCAGTCAGCTGCATATCGGGCTGGTACCGCAAACGTGGATGTTCCTGGCATTTGCCCTGGCATTCAGTATCAAAGTACCCCTGTTTCCGCTGCACACATGGTTGCCCTGGGCGCACACAGAAGCCCCGACAGCCGGCTCGGTTGTTCTGGCAGCCATCATGCTTAAGATGGGGACATACGGTCTGTTAAAATTCTGTCTGCCTATTTTCCCGAATGCATCGCTCATGTTTGCTCCATATCTGGCGATACTCGCCGTTATTGGCATCATCTATGGAGCTCTGGTGGCGATGGTACAGAAAGATGTGAAGAAACTGGTGGCGTATTCGTCGGTAAGCCACCTTGGTTTTGTGGTGCTCGGCATTTTTGCAATGACCACGATCTCGGTTCAGGGATCGATCATTCAGATGATCAATCACGGTCTTTCAACAGGGGCGTTGTTCCTTATTGTGGGGATGATTTATGACCGGCGCCACACCCGTGAAATTTCAGAGTTCGGTGGTATCGCAAAAGTACTGCCGGTGTTTGCCGTGGTCTTCATGATTGCAACGCTGGCATCGATAGGCCTGCCGGGACTCAACGGGTTTGTCGGTGAGTTTCTGATCCTGAATGGATCATTCTCTTCATCCGTGCTCGGTAGCCATGCATTTACCATTTTGGGGGCCATTGGTGTTATCCTGGCGGCTGCATATATGTTATGGATGTACGAGCGTGTGATGTTCGGACCCGTTAACAATGAGAAAAACAAGAAACTGATTGATTTGAATGGCCGTGAAATCGGCCTGTTGGTGCCGTTAATTATCCTGATGGTATGGATTGGTGTGCATCCGTCGACCTTTACCCGTTACTCGGAACAACAGGTCAGCCAATTATTGCAGGACACGCACCAGAAGGCCATAGCCATTCGAAGGGAAGCCGATACGAATCAATTACCGGGATGGGCAGCTAATATGTATGATGTCACTAAACAAATTGCTGACGCAAAAACGAATTGATTATTATGGCTAAGCCACTCACGGAACAAGAAATACAACATGCACTTGAATCACTGAACGGCTGGAAGTTGAAGGATGACAAACTGTTTAAACAATTTAAGTTTGGAAACTTCAGGGAAGCTGCTGCATTTATCATGAGGCTTGCATTCGAAGCAGAGGCTCTGCAGCATCATCCCGAATTATTCAATGTATATAGTACGGTAACCATAAGCCTGAGTACACATGATGCAGGCGATAAAGTTACCAGCAAAGATATCGATTTAGCAAAAGCTATTGACTCAATAGACCAGTAAAACCGCATTCATGGAAACCGCGCAAGAGTTAGTCTTTTTTTTACCGGCCATTATTCTCGCCGCTGCCGGACTTATCGTCTTAATGGTAGACGCTTTTTCAAAAAAAACAGAGACTGTATACTGGATTACGGTTATCTCAACCTTTATCGCCTTATTATTTGCTTTTCGGGACATGATGCTTCCGGAAGGCGATATCTTCTACAAGATGATCGCTTACGGCGGAGTAACCGGATTTGGTTCTATGGTGATACTGTTAGGTACTTTTTTCAGTATCGTGCTTTCCCACGATTATCTGAGGGGTATCCGGCATAATTTTTCTGAAGTATACGCCTTGATACTTTTTGCCGGTGTAGGCATGCTTACTCTTGCCTCGGCCAATGATCTCATCACCGTATTCATCGGGCTTGAGACCATGTCTATCTGCCTGTATGTCCTGACGGGACTGGTTCATGAACGCAGGGAAGGTATTGAGGCATCGCTGAAATACTTCCTGTTGGGAGCTTTTTCAACCGGTTTCTTTCTTTATGGTATCGCCTTGTTGTACGGAGCAACCGGTTCAACTCAACTGGCTGATATCGCCCAGTCTACGAACCACAGTTTCATTTTCTGGGCCGGAGTGGGTCTCTTGCTGGTTGGCTTCCTGTTCAAGGTATCAGCTGTTCCGTTCCATATGTGGGCCCCGGACGTCTACCAGGGCGCCCCGACAACGATTACCGGTTTCATGGCTACATCTTCCAAGGCGGCGGCTTTTGTGGCTCTGATTATGGTGCTGAGCCGTGCGCTTCCGGGTGCCGTATTTGGATGGGGTCAGGCATTAAGAGTCATTGCCATTCTCACGATGGTCGTAGGTAACCTGATCGCAATCGTTCAGGATAACATAAAACGTATGCTGGCCTACTCATCGATTGCTCACGCGGGGTATATTCTTGTGGGTCTTGTGGCCGGGACGGTTGAGGGGTATAATGCCGTGATGTACTACCTTTTTGCTTATACGATCATGAATCTTGGAGCTTTTGGCGTGGTTGCCTATTTCGAACGTCAAAAAGGTGCAGACTTCACCAATGTCGAGAATTACGCAGGTCTGGGCTATCGTCAACCCCTGATGGCCATATTGCTGTCCATATTCCTTTTTTCTCTGGCCGGGATACCTCCGTTTGTCGGATTTATAGGGAAATACAAAATATTTGCCGCAGCCATCCATGCCAATTATATCGGGTTGGCCATTGTGGGAGTGCTGGCAAGTGCCGCAAGTGCTTATTACTACCTCCGTGTGATGGTTTATATGTATATGCGTGAGCCGCAGGAAGAGTACAAGATGCTTTCGGTTGCCCCTGCATACCAGTTTGCGCTTATTTTACTGGCCATCTTCACGATATATTTTGGAATTGCACCATCTGACCTGTATCACTTACTCGGTGCCTATCACTATGGAACAGGCGTGGCCGCCCTGGTACCTTAACCGGTTTTATTTGTAAATCTGTCTGCAAAAGAATATATTTGCCAGCTCCTGTCGATCCCGTCCCGAACGTATTTGAGATCGGGACCGGCTGTTTACAATCAAACAACCAAAGGACTGTAATATGTCAAAAACCAATTTTTACGAGCTTACCTACATTATTAAATCCGTTCTCGATGAGGGCGATATTAAAGCTACCGTTGAAAAAGTAACCAACTTCCTTACCGAAAACGGTGCTAAGATTGAAGACGTCGACGAGTGGGGGAACCGCGAACTCGCGTACGACATTGAAACCATGCACAGCGGCTATTTTGTGAATATGTATTTCGAAGTGACCGGTGAAACTATGGTTCAGCTCGAGCGGATGCTGAAACTGGAAGACAACGTCATTCGTTTTCTCTTCCTGAAGTACGACAGTAAGATGATGCGCCATCATGAATTGGCTAAAAAAGGCGAAGTACCCAATATCTTTGCTGTCGAAGAAGAAGAAGAAAACAGTTGATCCCGAAATTTAATCAGAAAGAGAATTTACTATGTTAAAGAATCCAGCACACCCGCAGAAGAAACAACTTAAAGACAAACAGTGCCTTTTCAGCAAGGCCGGTATTGAGTACATCGATTATAAAGATGTCGACATGTTGAAACGCTTCATCAATGATCAGGGTAAAATACTTCCCCGCCGTGTCACCGGTACGAGTGCCAGGTATCAGCGTCAGCTTTCCCTGGCAGTCAAGCGGGCACGTCATCTTGGTTTGTTGCCTTACGTATCACAGAATTTACGGTAATACCACAAGCAGTAGGAACAGTTATGAAATTAATACTTAAGGAAGCGGTTGAAAAACTTGGCGAGTCGGGTGATGTCGTCACAGTTAAAGACGGTTACGGAAGAAACTACCTGATCCCGCAAGGCAAGGCTGTGGTGGCTACCACCGGTGCAATTCACGCGATCGAAGAGCGTCAGCTTCAGCTGCAAAAACGTTTTGAACTGGATCTCAAGGCTGCCGAAGGGCTTGCTCAAAAGATCAAGGAAACTTCGATCACGATACCTGTGACGAGTGGTGAAGAAGGTAAGATTCACGGTACCATCACGACCATACAGATTGCCAAGGCCCTTTCCGAAAAAGGAATCGAGGTTGACCGTCGTAAGATCACACTTAATGAAGACGTCAAAGCGTTAGGTGAATATACTGCCGAGGTTCAGTTGGGAAGCGAAATCTCAGCTGAGTTGAAGATCTGGGTAGTAAAAGATGAGTCTTGACCATCGATAATCAAATGTGATTGTGAAAAATCTAATCAGGATTTTAGGGGTCGGGCTTCTGCTCTTGACCCCTTTTTTTGTTTTTGCTCAGGGTATCCCGAGTCCGGTACACTTCTCGATAAAGGCTCCGGAAGGTACGATTAAGACAGGTGAACAAGTAACCGTCGTCGTACATGCCGATATCGATAAGGGCTGGCATCTCTACGCCACCAATTTAGGTGATAATGGGCCCGTGCCTACCTCATTCAAGATCACATCTGATAATGCACATATCACCGGCAAGATTGAAGAGGGGAAGCTTAAGAGTACG
>DATFNI010000505.1:0-2085 GCA_035266485.1 Balneolales bacterium | reverse complement strand
ACACCGGGGAAATTCAATACCGGATTGCCAAAGCCGACTGGTCCAACTTTGACGAATCAGATGACTATTCCTATCTGCCGAAAGCTCCGTATGCCGAAAACGATCATATCACGGCGTATTATAAAGGTGATCTTATATATGGAATGGAACCAGATACCGGTAGCTTCCTGAGAGCGGGAACAACCGGTATTGATGAAAGTGGAACCGGCGGGTTCAGCGTTTATCCGAATCCGGTAACAGACAAACTCACGATAATGATGACGGGCGAGAACGCTGGAGAAGTACAAATTACCCTGCATAACGCGTTGGGCAAGCTGCTACTAATCCAGGAAGTTCAGGGCACCAGACAGGAGTTGGACATGAGTCCTTTCCCCCGGGGAGTGTATATTGTTACCGTGACAGGCTCGGGAACAAGTGCTTATAAGAAAATTATAAAAGAATAAGATGATGAACAGGAAGATCCTATTCCGAATAGATAAAAGTTAGATAGTTTAAAGCTGCCGGTTATTTGGTCTTGAAAGATTAAATGCCGGCAGCTATTTCTTACTCGATCATTCATAAACAATCAAACTATGAAACACTTCATTTGGCTCACACTACTTTTTATCTCGTTTTCGCTTCACGCTCAGCAATTGTACGTTGGTGCCAATTACCACCCGCACGACGATAAGAATATTGAAAAGATCAAAAAAGATATTGAGCTGATGAAAGCAGCCGGGTTTACGGTTGTCCGCATGGGACATTTGGCCTGGGACAGCTACGAACCCTCGGAAGGACAGTTTGATTTTGGGTGGTTCGACAAGGTGATGGATCTGATGAATGATGCCGGGATCAAGGTGATTCTGGATATCGCCGTTCGTCCGGCGCCCATCTGGCTGCACCATAAATATCCGTCGATCAATATCACGGATGCGAACGGTAACCAGCTGTACCCAAACCACCGCTACATGGAGGATGTTGGCGACCCGATGTACCAAAAGTATGCGTTGCGTTATGCCGATGTACTTACAAAGCACTATGCCAATCATCCGGCCCTGTTGGCTTTTGGTATCGACAACGAATCGGGTGACGGGCCTATTTCCTATTCAGAAACGGCAAGGCAAAGGTTTATCGCTTGGCTGAAAAAACGGTACGGCACGGTGGAGGAATTAAATAATGCGTGGGCGGGTCAACGCTGGTCGCGAAAAATCAATGATTTTGACGAAGTCGGCTTCCCGGTATCCGGGTCAATTAAAGGAGCCCCCGAACGGATACTCGACCTGAGGCGTTTTGTTTCGGACGAAGTGAACCAGTTTCTTTTTAAAGTGATTGAAAAAGTCAATACCAACGCGCCGAACGCATTGACCAATACGAACGCTTGGTATTACAGCCCGATGAAATATTTTGACTATTCCCAAATTGCTTATTCCGGGAAAATGACGCGTGAAGGCTGTGGTTTCTATCCCGGAAATTCCTTGACAACCAATTGGGGAGTCATGAACGCCTTGTTTGGAATTTCCCGTATCCAGTTTGAAAGCACAAACCCGTTCTGGTGCACCGAATTCACCACCATGACGGCTGTTCCGAATTCGATCCGCAAATCGGCCTATGCCACCCTGATGTATGGCAACCAAATGGTTTGCGGCTGGACATGGCAGAGCATGTGGGCCGGCGAAGAACAATACCTGGAAGGGATGCTGGATTGGGACGGCGTTCCAAACCGCAAATACAATGAATACAAGCAGATTGCTTCAGAATTTAAAAAGATTAAAAAGTATTTTCCTTACAAGCCAAAGGCTGAAGTTGGCCTGGCCTTCTCGTTCCCCAGCCAGATTGCAAGCAGCGCCTTTCCTGAGAAACACGACAGCCAATTGCAGGCCTGCTTCAATTTGTTTTACTGGCGGAACATGGATGCCCGGGTCGTGGAAATTAGCCGAAGCCCGTTGAAGTATAAATTGTTGTTCGTTCCCGGCGTCGCCGTAATGGACAAAACGACGGCGAATAAAATCCGCAACTATGTGAAAAACGGCGGAACGGTTATTATGACCAGTAATTCGGCGATTGTTGACACCACCGGACAGGTATTCAAATCCACACGCCCCGGAC
>DATFNI010000504.1:0-15943 GCA_035266485.1 Balneolales bacterium | reverse complement strand
GAGATGATCTACTCACTGGTCATAACCACCGTCCTCTATATTTTGATAGCGCTTGTTCTCACCGGCATGGTCAGCTATACCAAACTCGATGTTGGCGACTTCCTGGCTCACGCCTTTAACGATCGAGGCCTGACGTGGCTTGGCGGTGCTATCGCCCTCAGTGCATTAGTAGCTACGACAAGCGTCCTTCTGGTTTTTCAACTCGGCCAGCCCCGTATATGGATGAGTATGAGTCGTGATGGACTGCTCCCGCCCAAATTTGCCGAAGTCCATCCCAAATATCATACCCCCTCGTTCTCCACGATCATAACCGGACTCCTGGTCGGCATACCTGCACTTTTCCTTGATTCCGATTTTGTTACGGATCTGACCAGTATCGGGACTCTCTTTGCATTCGTGCTGGTCAGCGGCGGTATCCTGCTATTACCGCGTGCCAGGAAAAAACCCGGCAGCTTTAGCATACCCTACATCAACGGGAAATATATTATCCCGGGGTTAATGATCCTGACTGCTTTCCTTCTCACATATTTTAATCCCGGTTGGCTGGGTCGTCTGTTTACCTTTCATGATCCCGGTTACCCTGATTTCTCTTCCTTCGAAGTCTTTATCGAAAAAATTCCTTATTTCGCCTTCATTATTCTGATGATCTTCGTTGGCATTTACAGTTACCTGAGAAGCTGGTCGGTCATCCCGGTAATGGGCCTTCTTTCCAGCGCGTATCTGCTAACCGAACTCGGGGCAACAAACTGGATTCGTTTTATAGTCTGGCTGATTATCGGGTTGGTTATTTACTTCAGCTACGGTATCAAAAACAGCCGTTTGAAGGATCTGAGTCAGGTAAAAACGGCCGAATAAACTGTAGATCATCGTTTCGAAGTGGTCATCACGAGGGATGCCTCCTATAACATTTTCATCTGTACAAGCTGTATTTCTCGATTTATTTCCTTATTACCAGGTCATCGCTGCCATTCTAATTATAAATAATGCTGATTATGAATAACCGACAGATAAAAAAAATCGCTGTTTCATTATTTATCTTAAGCTTCTTTCTCGTCTCATCTTTTCTTAGTCGGGCCTCGGCGCAAAAAAGAAATGATGATACCGTTAATCCCAGCCTGTTTAACGCTTTGAAGTGGCGGGAAATCGGTCCCTTTCGGGGCGGCCGTTCGATAGCGGTGGACGGAAATGCCAGGCAACCAAAAACCTTCTACTTTGGCGCTACAGGTGGAGGTGTCTGGAAAACCGTTGATGCCGGGTTGACATGGATAAATGTATCCGGGCAGCAGCTTAAAACCGGTGCTGTGGGTGCGATCGCCGTAGCTCCGTCCGATCCAAACGTAGTCTATGTGGGTATGGGAGAATCTTTTATCCGTGGAAACATGGAAACGGGCGATGGAATATATAAGTCGACTGATGGCGGGAAAACGTGGCATCACATCGGACTGGAAAAGACGCACGTCATCAGCAACATTGTTGTCGATCCGAATAATCCGGACCTGGTTTATGTAGCGGCACTGGGTCATGTCTTTGGCGAAAACCCGGAACGGGGCGTTTATCGAAGCACAGATGGAGGGAAAACCTGGGAAAAAATCCTGTATGAAAACGAAAAAGCCGGCGCTGTCGATATCGCTATGGATCCGAATAATTCGCGTCTACTGTATGCTTCCTTCTGGCAGGCTTACCGGAAACCGTGGATCATGTCGAGTGGGGGTCCCGGCTCGGCTCTTTATAAATCGACCGACGGCGGCGACACATGGACGAATATTTCTCATAATCCCGGCATGCCGAAAGGGACGCTTGGGAAGATATGCATCTCGGTATCCGGTGCCCATTCCAACCGTGTGTACGCTATCGTAGAGGCAAAAAATGGTGGCGTTTTCCGCTCTGATGATGGTGGCGATACCTGGCAGCGTCTGTATCATCAGTCTGAACTCACACAGCGGGCGTGGTATTTCTCGCGAATCTATGCCGATCCGAAAAATGAGGATGTGGTGTATGCCCCACAGGTTGAAGGCCTTTTTAAATCGATCGATGGCGGGAAAACCTTTCATCCGCTTCACACGCCACATAGCGATAACCATGTGCTCTGGATCAATCCGGATAACCCTGAAATCATGATCGGCGGTAATGATGGTGGTGCCAGCGTATCAACAAATGGTGGAAAATCGTGGACAAATCAGGATCAGCCGACGGCGCAGTTTTATCATGTAAGCGTGGATAACCAGTTTCCCTATCATATTTACGGAGCGCAACAAGACAATTCTACAGTCGATATTGCCAGCCGGACAATCGGTGCCGGTATCACGGATAAAGACTGGCAATCCGTGGCCGGCGGCGAGAGTGGTTTTGTGGTTCCCAAACCCGGTGAACCCTGGATCACTTATGGCGGCGGCTATGATGGTGCCCTTGATATCTACAATTCACGCACCGGCCAGGATCAGATGGTGGACGTCTGGCCGGATAATCCCATGGGTTATCCGGCTGAAAATATTCGCGACCGGTTTCAGTGGACCTACCCGATCATGGTTTCCAAATTTGGCGATCATCCGATATACGTTGCATCGCAGTATATATACAAAAGCACGGACCAGGGGATGAGCTGGTCTCGTATCAGCCCAGATCTGACCCGCAATGAAAAAAGTAAGCAACAGTCCTCCGGCGGACCTATCACCAAAGACAATACATCCGTCGAATATTATAACACGGTATTTGCACTTGCCGAATCCCCGCTGCAGCAGGGATTGATATGGGCCGGATCGGACGGTGGGCTTATCCACCTGACCCGCAACGACGGCAAAAACTGGGAAGATATAACCCCGAAAAATCTGCCGGTTGAATCAGCGATAAGCATTATTGATCCCTCTCCTTTTCATGAAGGAACGGCCTTTGCGGCTGCGCGCCGCTACCGGCAGGATGATTTCCACCCCTACCTGTTTATGACCACCGACTTTGGGAAGCATTGGAAGAAGATCACCAATGGAATTCCGGACAATGAAACAACCTTTGTCATACGCCAGGATACTAAAAATCCAAACCTTCTCTTTGCCGGGACCAACCGGGGGGTTTATGTATCCTTCAACAAGGGCAACTACTGGCAGCCGCTTCAGCGGAACCTGCCGCATGTTCCCATCCGTGACATGGCGATTCAGGATCGTGAAAATGACCTCGTGCTCGCAACTCACGGCCTTTCCTTCTGGATTCTCGATAACCTGAAGCCTCTTCGCCAGATCGCCTCCGGTGATGTGACGAATGATATACACCTGTATCAGCCGGAGCATGCATATTTGATGGGTGGATACAGTTATTCACGCCCCGGGATGACGATTGGTCAGAATCCTCCAAACGGAGCCGTCATCTTTTATTACCTGAAGCATAAACCCGCCGACAGCACAACGGTACGTCTTACGTTCTACACGGCCTCGGGCGATAGCATCATATCCTTTGATAATCACAAGACGATGTCCGGCCGGCCTGTTCATGAAAACAAAGAATTCTATGAGAATAAACAAGTTGTGAAATCAGCTCTGTCGGATACGACGGGTATGAACCGTTTTGTCTGGGATCTCCGGTATCCGGATGCAGAACATGTAAAGGGAGCAATCATCTGGGATGGATCGATGCGGGGTCCCAAAGTGGTGCCCGGCACCTATAAAGCCGTTTTGACCGTCGGCAAACACTCCCAGTCACAAACATTCAAGGTGGAGAAAGATCCCCGGATCAAGGCTACTCAGCAGGATTTGGCAGCGCAGCTTGAACTGCTTAAACAGGTGCATAAAAAACTGGATCAGACGGACAATGCAATTAACCGGATTCGAAGCGTTCGCAACCAGATCAATACCTACCTGGACCAGTTGAAGAAATATCCGAAGATTGAGCAGATAAAGAAGCGGGCACAGCCAATCCTGGACACGCTGAAGGCGGTGGAAGACAACCTGATCCAGGTAAAATCACACGCCAGTGAAGATCCGTTGAACTACCCGATCAAGCTGAACAACAAACTGGCGGCACTGGCATCAACGATCGGCTCATCCTATAACCGGCCGACAAAACAGGAGTATGACGTATTCCACATGCTCTCCGATAAAGTGGATGCACAGCTAAAACGCCTGCGGCCTGTTTTTGATAATGAGGTACCGGCTTTTAATGATACTGTGAAGAGTCTGAGTGTACCGGCCGTTTATCTAAAGAAAGATGGTCAGGGAGATTGAGCTGGGTATATAAAAACTTGTCTTATGTCCCCTTGAGGGGACTTATAGGGGGTGTTCGCACAGCACTTCATCATGAATACGCACTTTAAAAAATGAATCGGCCGGGTGACACCCACCTTGGTCCTCCCTCAAGGGGGAAATCGCTATTGTGTCCCTTTGAAGAGGACTTTCCTCATATCCAATAAAAAGGGCACAGAGATAACATATCCTTATGCCCTTTGCGTATTCTTCGTGCTCTCCGCGTTACTGTTCTATGTCACCTACCTTTATTTCACCCCATTTTTCTTGCTATTGGATCTGAATAACAGCATCATACATCATGTCTATTCCGAATGCAGGACATATCTACGACAAAACGGCTGTTTATCCCAATCTCCTTCTCGAACGTTTGGGCGATGATTTCTTTAGCCAACTTCCCTCACTTCCCGGAGTCTATTGGATGCTGGACCTGGTGGGCAATATTCTTTACATCGGGCAATCAAAAGATCTCCGTAAGCGGCTCCTTTCTTACGCAAAAACCAAAGACAAACGGGTATCTCCGAAAGTGATGAGGCTTGTATATCATACCGCCCAGATTGAGTGGGAAATATGCGAATCTGCCGAAGCCGCCCGGTTGCTGGAAAACCAATTGTTGCGGGCATACAAACCGCCTTACAACCGTGCAAACACGCGACCGGAGAATTATATTTTCGCTGGTTTTGAGGCTACAGATTCGGGTTTTCGCTTTGCTTTATCCTGTAACCTGGAACATCTTGATCTTCAAAATATATATGGCGCTTTTAAGAGTGTTCGTTCTGTTCGTCAGTTATACAGCTCATTGCTGAGGGCTCTTTGGTTTGCTACGCATTATGCCGAAGACCGGACAAGAGTCCCGATGACTCTTATGAGCAAGCAGCCACCCGATCGTTATGAGTTTCCGTATCCGGAAAAGTGGGATGACCAGAAAGTTACCCGCTGGGAATATCTCATCAAGCGGTATTTGAAGGGCACAGCTCATATGCTTGTCGAAGAACTTTCTGTGCTGATAACAGACAAGGATCATCCACCGGAATCATTTTTGGAGCACATGGCAAGAAACGATCTGCAGAAACTGGATGCCTGCTATGAGAAAGTGACCCGGAAACAATTTGAACTCATCAAGGCGCACGACGTCCATGGTACGCTCATCACCCAGGATAAACTGGATGATCTGCTTGTCATGAAACCAACGAAGTAGTGTAATGGGAAATCAGGCTCTCTCCATATCCATGGAGAGGGGCTATTTTAAATTTTTGTCCGCGAGAATCCGCGTTGTCCGTGTTCTATTCTTTTTGCCATCGATTCTTATCTCGAATTCACCTTATATAGTAATCTTCAACACTATTTTCCCCTGATTCTCATTATTCTCCATCCTTTGATGCGCTTCTGAAACCTGGGTCCAGTCATAGATCTGATCGATAACCGGTTTTATTCGGTTTGTGGCAAACCAATCAAGACAAAAGTCGGCAAATGCTTTAGTCAAACGAATTTGGTAGTCACGGCTTCTCGAACGAAGCGTCGAACCCATTATGGTCAGCCTTTTAAACAAAACGGGGCCCATATTGAACTGATCAACCGTAACCCCGCCAAGCGTTGCCAGTAACACGAGGCGTCCATCCGTTCGCAGGCAACTGATATTCTGATTGAGATATGGAGCGGCAATAAAATCGATAATCGCATCAACGCCCTTCCTGTCTGTTGCCTCCATAACAGATTTCTCAAACGGGCCTTCATGGTAGTCAATAGCCTTAAAAGCACCCAGATCAAGGCATAATTCATGTTTTTGTGCCGAAGCCGTCACGATTACCCTTGCCTCCATTTCCCTTGCCAATTGAATAGCTGCCGTACCAACACCACTTGCACCTGCGTGGATCAGTATCGTCTCTCCTTTTTTTAGGTCCGAAAGCCATTTTATCGACTGGAAAGCCGTCAGAAATACTTCGGGTATTGCAGCAGCCATTTCCATGGAAAGATTATCCGGAACAGGCATAGCCATATCTTCGTGGATCACCGCATACTCAGCATAGCCTCCGCCAGGAATCAGTCCAAAAACGCGATCTCCATCCGACCACCTGCTTACTTTTGCTCCACGCTCAACCACCGTACCGGAAATCTCCAATCCAAGGACCGGACTTGCGCCTTTGGGCGGTGGATACTTCCCCTTTCTTTGTAGTGTGTCCGCGCGATTAAGTGCTGTTGCAGCAACTTTGACCAGTATTTCGTGTTCACCCGCTACGGGTTTTTCCCATTCGTCGATATGCAATACGTCCGGATCCCCGGGGTTGTCGTAAATAACCGCTTTCATAGTCTTTTTGAGAAAATATAGCGGTTGCGTATCAGAATTGCTGTTTTTGATGCTTATATGATTTTGGAGGGAATCATTTTTTTGATAAGATGTGCCGGCTCTTTATTTGTCTGTAGTAAAATAAAGAGCCCCCCCCTTCCAGATCTGCGGGATTAGTTGACCAGGTTTATCTTGCTGTAGAATGGAAGGCTCTCGACAAGGGAGGACTCTTTTTATCATTACGGCAATGAACACTACAGGTACTTATGTACACGCTCTTCGCTCTCTCTGTATTCAATATGTGGTTAATTGGTGAGCGTATCACGACGGATATTGTCAACAACCGAACTCTTTTTGTGGTTTTTCCTGGTCCTTCGAATAAAAAAAGGGTTCCTCAGAGTGTGTGATAGTTGCGGGATTAGTTGACCAGGTTTTCTAAAAGGTGGGCTAACTCGAGGAACCCAATTTTACCATTACGGCAATGAACACTACAGGTACTTTCACTTGTAGCACCTCTCTTCTTTCTCTTGAGTTTAATATGCAACTTGTAAAAAATTGTTTCCCCCCCTCTTTTGCGACTCTATGTACATTTATTGTTATATGCCAAAAAGAACAATTCTAAAAGGGTATCAATTTGTCTAACTCCGCTATTTTTTTATAAAAGATCGCAAAAAAAAGTAAGTATATCCCGTTTCTTAGGCACTCTTTTGTAGTAAATTTGTTTTGTAAATCAACTGACTCAAGTTGCTCAGTTTGAATCTTTGAATGAACAATCTTTGTAAAAAAATATAAATCCCTAATAGACACCTCGCTCATTTGATTGAGCTGGTGCTATCGTCTATTTTTAATCTGTAATTCCGATTTTTCGGGTAAATCTTTCAGTGTACGTTCACCATGAGAATCATCTTATTTGGGCCTCCCGGAGCTGGTAAAGGAACTCAGGCCAAACGAATACAAAAGGCTTACAATATACCCCAGTTATCAACCGGCGAGATATTTCGGCATCATATCAGAACTAATACCCCCCTGGGGATTAAAGCCAGGTCGTATATAAATCATGGAAAATTGGTTCCTGATGACATCGTACTTGGACTGGTAGAAGAAACCATCAAAGAAGAAAAATACCGGAATGGGTATATTCTCGATGGCTTCCCGCGCACGGTCACTCAAGCCGAAGAGTTTGACTCGATACTTAAAAAACGCGGGGAATCAATCGATGCCTTCATTGGTCTTGAAGTACCAAAAGAAGAGCTGATTAGCAGGCTCGCATCGCGAGGGGAAGGCAGGTCAGATGATGATCCGGAAAAAATTAAGGTCCGTTTACAGGTTTATCACCAGGAAACTGCGCCCGTAATGCACTATTACGCCGAAAAGGGGCTGTATCATGAAATTAATGGTACCGGCTCCATTGAAGATATTTCTGAACGGATTCAGGATGTACTGAATCAATTTGCCTGACCATATTAACCGGAAAAGGCTTTTACGATGGCAGGTGTAATATCAATAATACTTTTCACTTCTGTGAAGAATGAAACCATCGGACCGTTTATAAATAAAGGCACCTTATTGAAGGTATGTGTTTTAGTGCTCAGATCTTCCAGATTTCCATGATCGCTTGTCACTAAAAGTGTCATTGAATCCTTTTTCTGCTCAAGAATGGTCATTAAAAAACGGTCGATTCGGGTAAGCATCTCATGTGCGTACTCCGGATACTGGTTATGTCCGGCTTTATCTGTTAAATAATATTCTGCAAGAACAAGGTCTTTTTCTTCTGCAACCCGCAGGGTTCTCTCAGCTGCTTCCTGCTCGGAAATCTCCGGAACATCCAGATTAAGATTAGCTCTCCAGTAATCCTGCCTGAGGCCAGCTGTAATTGCCCTGCCTTTTTTAATATCCGCTACACTATTCAGCTGCTGACCAGCGCTTCTTGTCATGAGTGTACAGCAACTCCATCTGTTACGGGCCATTGCCCGTTCAAAAAATATTTCAGGAAAGGCGTTCATAAAATAGAAGCTTCTCCCTATATCCGAAACCTGCCTGAAAAGACTGTGTTCCTCCAGCAAATAGCGAATCTTAGAGTGGGGATAAGGTCCGAAATGGCGCCCAAGAATCCTGGATGCGTTAATTCCTGAAAGTAATGTAGCCTGGCCCGTCCCACTCTGTGGTAATCCCTCTACGCCCAGACAAGCGTCTGTATGTAAGAAGAGTTCTTTTTCATGATAATAGGGTTTGGCATACCGCGTCATCGCGGTACCGCCAGCCAACTGTAAGAAAGCCGGATATCGATCAGCTTCGCAAAAGGGATTATCAGGGCTTTTTTCGCCAAGGCCAATGCCGTCTATAAAAACAAATATCAAAGACACTATTTATCCAGTATAATTGTAACGGGTCCTTTGTTCACAAGATCCACATTCATCATCGCACCGAATACACCGGTTTGTATCCTCAGATCAGAATGAACCTGTAACCATGTAAGAAACTTTTCATACATCATTTTCGCAAATTCCGGTCCCGCAGCCTCAGAAAATCCAGGACGGGTTCCTTTTCGGGTATCCGCATATAATGTAAATTGGGAAATAACCAATATTCCGCCTTTCACATCACTCACCGACAGATTCATCTTCTTTTCTCCATCCTCAAAAACGCGGAGCCGCAATATCTTCAATCCCATCCAGTTAATGGTTTCCTCCGTATCATCCGGATGAATTCCCACGAGCAGCAACAAACCGTCATCAATTTTACCTGTTATCTTATTTTCAACGGTAACTGATGCCCTTGAAACACGCTGCAAAACAATTCTCATGACTGTTTAAAACTATGTGGAAAATGTTATTAATCAATGTGGAAAACCTGTGAATTGAGAATAACAAAAAAAGTTTTCAATCCCCATTAACAAAAAAGAGCAGTATTCCACAGTTCCTATATTTTTTTCCTACTGTTAACAATTTCTTAACTTTTTTGTGTGAAACACATATAAAGCTGTGGAAAAGTATAAAAAGAGACGCCTTACTACCTGTTTTTATTTATTTAATTATCCACAAAGTTATTAACAATCATTACGCAGGAAGGATAATAGTCTGGAAAAGAAGGTTATTAACATATCCACAGCCTATTACTATCTACTACTATTATTTATTAATTAAACTATTATAAAATATTCCTGTGGAAAACTGTTGAGAAAGCCTATCTGTTGTGAGTCATTCTTTCCATTCTTCTTAAGATCCTATCTTTCAGTACCCGTAAAAATCGTTATCTTCGGTCGTATACGTTTCGAATCTTTATTTTTTATGAAAGACTTAAAAAAATATTCCTATAAATCCTCGGGAGTTGACATTCAGGCCGGTGAACAACTCATTAACTCCATTAAAGACCTGGTTAAATCAACTCACAATCCTTCTGTTCTACAAAATATAGGTGGATTCGGCGCGCTCTATCTTCCCGACCTGTCAGGATACCGTGAACCGGTCCTTGTGAGCAGCGTCGACGGAGTTGGTACTAAGTTAAAAGTCGCTTTCCGGGCTGAAGTTTATGACACTGTCGGACAGGATCTGGTTAATCACTGCGTCAATGATATCGCCGTATGCGGTGCAGAACCATTGTACTTTCTCGACTATTTCTCCACAGGAAGACTGGACAACAAAATCGCCCTGGAAGTTATCAAAGGATTCACTAAAGCATGCAGGGAAAACAAATGTGCCCTGATTGGTGGCGAGACGGCGGAAATGCCCGATATCTACTCAGACGGAGAATTTGATCTGGCGGGAACAATCGTAGGAGTTGTCGACCGGGATCGTATTTTTGATGGAAGCCGGGTTCACAGAGGCGATGTTCTTCTGGGATTGCCAAGTACAGGTCTGCATACAAACGGTTACTCGCTGGCCCGAAAAGTGCTGTTTGATCATTATGATGTTGATAGCCATGTTGATGAACTTGGTTGTACTGTCGGTGAAGCCCTTCTTGCTGTACACAGATCTTATTTAACCACCATTCAATATCTTAGTGGTGTGGACGGGGTTCATGCATTCTCTCATATCACCGGGGGCGGGATCCTTGGCAATACAAAACGTGTGATTCCCCATGGCTACAAGCTTAAAGTAGACTGGAAGGCATGGGATCATCCCGCAATATTTAACCTGATACAAAAGCTGGGAGAGGTCGATGATGAGGATATGCAGTCTACATTTAACCTTGGAATCGGACTGGTAGTAATTGTTGATACAGCCAATATCCACAAAGTTCGTTCACTGTTGAAAGAACAAGGTGAAGAATCGGTCATTATAGGAACGGTTGAATAGCATCTATACGTAATCAAATTGAACTAAAAAAAGTAACTCTATGTCACGTGTTCCACTCTTACGTATTGCTCATGCCCGAAGCGGTGACAAGGGGAATGGCAGTAATGTTGGGGTCATTGCCAGGCATCCGGATATCTATCCTTTTTTGAAAGATAAGCTGACATCCGGAGTTGTAAAGGAACACATGAAGCACATCTGTAAAGGCGAGGTTGAACGGTACGAGATGGAAAACCTCCATGCCTTGAATTTTATACTTCACGAGAGTCTTGGAGGAGGAGGAACCGTATCGCTGAAATTGGACGCGCAGGGCAAAACACATGCCGCGCTTCTGCTTCGTATGGAACTGGATGTTCCCGATGAATTGATAGAAAAAGCCGGCAAATCCTGATTCTGACGATCCTATAATTAAAAAGTTCCGGCAAATCCCTTCAAGTTGTTTCTCGTGACTTCATAAGCAAGACCGAATCCGATATCAATTCGCAGATTTGATAAACCGGTAACGAAATGAAGACCAATCCCATAAATTGTACGAGAGGCTTTTAGTAGATTATTTTGATCAAGATCTGTGATGGTATCCGTGAAAAGTGTTCCATAAATCTGCTGCATGTACACCGGGATTAGAAGACCGCCGTTATCCGGAGTTATTATGGGGATCGTATACCGGGTTTGAAAGCTCAGAGCGTTATTAACATTTATCAGAGGATAACCTTTGAAGAAATCGGATACCAATGTGCTGTTGGAAAAGACGGCTGTTTTGGTCTGTGTTTGATAGATAAGGCCGAGTCTCAATGATTGATTGAGCCTGCTTAGTGGAGACAGATATTGATATAGTCCCAAACGGAAAGCAGACCGCGAATCCTGGAAAGTGGAATGGATATCAAATTTTGTTTCGGAAAAGAGGACGGATCCGGAATTAGGCTGGGCATCCCGTATATTCTGCTGCAGCCGCCAGTTTAATGTTTCATTAAGATCGATGGCCGTTGCTTTTTTCCATGGCCCCACAGCAGTATAAGATATGATTGGACGCAGACGCTCGTAATCAATCTCCGGTTTAAATGAAAGGCTGCTGTACCTCACATTTTGTTCCAGCACAATGGGTATGGGAATACTCAGGGAGTATCCCTGCGTTTCAAAAGTGTATAGGAAACCATTTAATCCTGGGGACGAAAGATATACATTATTGCTCGGTTCATGATAGGCTTTGAGAATAAAACCAGGATAAAAACCAGTGTAATAGTATTCCGCATTGTACCAGAATTGACTGTTTGATGTCGAAAATTCAGCCAGGTAGTAATTCTGCTGCAAAAAATCCTGGCTGCTAAGATAGGCTCCCCACCGGTAACCAAGAACTGAATTATCTGAAAGATAGGGAGCAATAATCCGTGGCTTAATCCACGATATACCGGTATGATATCGCTTGGCATGCCATTGATCACCCTTCGGTTTCCAGTGATCGGCAAGCCGTTCAGAATTCAGGCGTTGATCCACTTTTTCATTGTTCTGATTATAGACAACAGCTATCCTGTTCAGGGAATCTGTTTTCATAACCACAGGGATCCTGTCTCCACCGACTTGCCGAATGTATGCGATCTTACTTCCGTCGGGTGAAAAAGATCCTTCAAAAGCGTTATAGTGACTGTTTGTGAGCTGCCAGATCTTTTTTGTTTTCAAATTGTATAAATAGAGGTTCATCGTTCCTCCACGATCGCAACTGAAAAGGAGCTTCGCGCCGTCAGGATTCCAGGACGGATCGAATATGGATGCGTCGTGAAAGGCAATATAAGGTAGATCCTGTTCGATATGATTTCTATCACTGCCGGATATAAACCAAATACCCTGAACACCGTTTCTGTTTGCGACAACAGCGGTAAGACTGGTATCCACAGGATTCGGAGCTATAGCTATAAGCGTGTTCGGTTTAATATCCAGGAGCGAATCGGTTTTACCTTTCCTGTTAACATCAACCCACCGGGCGCTCTGCTGATCCGTCTGCAAAGCCCATATGGTTGAGCCTTTAAAGGCGGGGGAAAAGACTCTCTTGTTGGTGGTTAACCGGGTAGTATGACCCGTAGACAGATTGAGTTCATAAAGATCCGTTTTATAATCATTATAGTAGATGGCACTGCTTCTGTAATTTGCGAACAGCAGCTTATTCTTTTTTTTATTCAGATCATACCGGTAGTCACTCACGGAATTGGTAATTACTATCCTGTGAAGCTTGTCATTTTTGAGGTTGTAGGTATAAAAACCGGACGGTGCATTATAGAATGCGGCATGAAATATCAGTGTATGATCATTAAGCCAAAGCGGGCGTCGGATGTACGGTCCGTTATAATGAATGGTGAGTGGAGGATTTTGGCTTATCCCAACTTCCTTTAATGAATCAATCCGTTGGTGTTCCTGCTTTTTTTTGTCTGTTTCAAACCTGTGATACAGTTTTCCCGGCCATGTACCTGTCTTAGCCCAAATGGAAGCCCCAAGTCCCATGAAAGGCCATCGACTGTCAAAAGATATGATATCCCGGACCTTTTTCTCTCCAAAGTGGGATTCCAGCCAATGAACATATTGATATCCGCCCATATAATGACGATCGTACGGCCGGGTCTGCCCGGAGATCTGGAGAAGCTGCCCCATGCTCCAGGTGTGATTCCCATCCAGGTTTGCTCTGAAATAGTTTGTGAACATGGAATAGTTACCGCGCCCTCCCACACCCGGACGAACATGTGATTCGTTGTATACTGCGAGCCCCTCATCAAATCCGGCCACGATATTTCCCTGGAGGCTGCGGGCGGCATCCGGTGAGAAGAGAC
Organism: Balneolales bacterium; assembly: GCA_035266485.1. Classification (GTDB taxonomy): domain Bacteria; phylum Bacteroidota; class Rhodothermia; order Balneolales; family DATFMH01; genus DATFNI01. The sequence goes on along the minus strand of DATFNI010000504.1, from coordinate 2,328 downwards.
GCACAAATCCACTGATTCCCGGCCAGGGAAGAACAGAGAACTGCATGGCATGAACCAGTTCGTGGGGAAACACATTATCAAACCAACCACCCGTTCTCGGATTCATCATTTTACCCTTCATTTCCGGAATCTCTACTTCCATCCGAAACAGGTACGGGGAGACAAACCCGTTTGCAAGATCGTTATACCCGTTGAGGATAACAGGAAAGTTGTGAAGAGAACCACCAGTCAATGACTTAGCGTTGTTGTATTGGTCCTCAAGTATGCTTGCCGCAGCTTTTGCGGATGCCTCCTCTCCCTGATAATAGATCACATGAAAATGAGGGGTGTGCAACTGATACCACTTCAGGGGTGGACGGTAAATTTGTGAGAAGGCACTGATCGGGACAACCACAAAAAGTAATGTAATAGCGGTCTGTAGGCGACTAAATCGAAGCATTAATCACATGTGATTGGAAGGTTGTGAAGAAATGGTCAAGCCTTGCAAATAAGATTCTAAAACAGGAGTGTGATGGAGAATCTGTATCATAACAATTATCTGATAAAAGTGTGAATATCACAAAGATTAAGATAAAGAAGATGGCAATCTATCATAAAAAACCATTAATATTCAGGTTATTGATAATAATGGATAAGTCGGGCAACTATTCACAGCGGAAGAGCTTGTAAGAGAAGTTGAAAGTTTAAAACGTAAAAATGGCAAAAGTGAGAGTAGTAGGTACTGTTTAAATTTACTTTTGCTTTTAGCGTTTAACGTTTAACGTTTAAAATATTATATTAAGTTGACTTGTGTTGTTAACAAATGGCGTTAGTTGCGAGTCTTTTTTTGAACTAGTGTGTGGAGTAGCCTATTATCACATTTCTACGGGTCTTTTTAAATCTTAATTATTCATTATATGCGTAAACTTCGTATCGGCGTTATAGATATTGTCGCAAACAGACCCAGCCGTTCTTCGTATGCTCGTTTTATGAGGGCAAATCTTGCAAGTATCATGGGACAGGTTATCGCTGTCTGGTGTGAAGAAGAAGGTCACGATGTGAGTCTGGCTTATTTTTCCGGCTATGAAAATATGGTAGATGAGCTACCGGATAAACTGGATGTCGTCTTTATCGGGGCTTTCACAACATCTGCTCATGTTGCATATGCACTCAGTAATAAAATTAGGTCAACAGGAGCAGTAACCGTTCTGGGTGGCCCACATGCGCGCGCATATCCCCGGGACGCTCAAAAATATTTCGACTATGTTGTAGGATTTACAGACAAGCAGGTCGTTCGTGACATCCTGGCTGATCATTCTCAGCACCGTCCGACAGGGGTCTATCTATCGGCAATGCAGCAACCTAATTCATTGCCCGGTGTACGTCAGCGGTGGAAATATATTGAACGGCTTCTTCAGGAGGCACCGGTCGTTAAGATCGTGCCTATGCTCGGCAGCCTGGGCTGCCCCTATTCCTGTAGTTTCTGTGTGGACTCGATCGTTGACTATCAGCCGCTGGACTTCGAAGAAATGAAGGAGGATCTTCGCTTTCTCCTGAAGAAAATGAAAAGGCCTCGCGTGGCCTGGCATGATCCAAATTTTGGAATCCGTTTTGACGACTATCTTACGGCGATTGAGGAAGCAGTGCCGCCTGACAGTATTGATTTCATAGCTGAAAGTTCTCTTTCTTTATTGTCTGAAAAAAATGTGATCAGACTCAAAAAGAACGGTTTTAAAGCGATCCTTCCGGGAATTGAGTCGTGGTTTGACCTAGGGAACAAGTCGAAAACAGGCCATACCTACGGCATGGAAAAAGTGAAACGGGTGTCTGAACAGGTGAACATGATCCTGAGCTATCTTCCCTATCTGCAAGGCAATTTCGTTTTGGGTCTGGATACGGATGAGGGGGACGAACCGTTTGAGCTGACAAAGAAATTTCTGGATATGTCACCGGGTACATTCCCGGCCTATTCCATGCTTACCGCCTTTGGCCGGAGCGCACCGTTGAATCTGGAATACCAAAAACAGGACAGGGTGTTGCCTTTTCCCTTCCAGTTTCTGAATAATTCAGGTGCCATGAATGTAATACCAAAGAACTATGAGTGGGAAGACTTTTTTGATAAAATGATTAGTCTGCATGAACATTCATTTTCCAATAAAGCTATTTACAGGAGATTTAATGTTAACAGAGGCTGGATCCCCAAGGCCATGAATATCGTGCGGGCGACGAGTAGTGAAGGCTGGGGAAAAATCAAATATTTTCATGAGGTACGTCAGCGTTTGAATGACGATGTATCATTTAGAAAATTTTATAATCAGGAAAGCACCGAAGTCCCGCAATTCCTGGTCA
>DATFNI010000503.1:0-7505 GCA_035266485.1 Balneolales bacterium | reverse complement strand
GTTTTCCGGATATGGGATTTGGGGGTTACGCAGGATCCGCCCCTGAGGACCATCTGATTGGCCATGAACTTCCCATTGTATTCTCCCAAAGCTCCGGGTAGAGGCTTATATCCGGGATAGGGAAGATAAGAACTGCTGGTCCATTCCCAGGCATCCCCGAACATTTGATGTAACCCGGAATCGGCATCGCTGGTTACAGGAGCAGGGTGATAATTCCTGTTCTCGACAAAATTACCAGCGCGATCGGCTGAGGTGGCAGCTATTTCCCATTCCGATTCCGTTGGCAACCTGGCATCTGACCAACGTGCAAAAGCATCAGCTTCATAATGACTTAAATGACAGACGGGTTCCGCCGGATTCACTTTACGCGGTCCCTGTAGTGTGATCATCCACCACTCGTCATCCCTTTTTTCCCAATAGTAGGGTGATTTCCAATTCTCTCTTTCCTTAACAGCATATCCGTCTGATAACCAAAGTACCGGATTGTCATATCCTCCGTCTCGCATGAATTCCAAATATTCCGCGTTGGTTACCAGCCGGTCAGCCAACCGAAACGGCTCGAGATAAACTTTGTGCCTGGGTAGTTCATTATCAAAACAGAAAGCATCATCCATTGCTCCGACATTTACCAATCCACCCTCATATTCATTCCAGGAAAGTTCTCGTATCCGATCTGCAGTAGGAACAATTCGTTCCTGATATGCCGGGTACAGGGGATTCATCGAAAAAACATGCTTAATGTCGGTAAGCATCAATTCCTGATGTTGTTGTTCGTGATTTAGTCCGATCTCGATAATTTCGGCAAGCTTCTCCCGGTTGTCGGCAGGTGGGCGATTCATTAAGGAGATCATCTGTTCGTCTATGTATTTTCGATACTCATAAACCTCGGCGACTGTAGGTCTGGAAATTAATCCTCGTTTAGGTCGACAATGTCTCGCTCCAGCCTGTACGTAGTACGAATTGAACAAATACGCATACTTGGGATGCATCGTTTTATAATCAGCTATAAGCTCAGAGAGCAAAAACGTTTCAAAAAACCAACTTGTGTGAGCGAGATGCCATTTTGCAGGACTCACATTCTCCATAGTCTGAATAACATAATCTTCCGGCTCAAGCGGTTTGCATATATATTCGGTCTGTTTCCTGATTTCCTTATATCTGCCGATTAGCTTTTCAAACCGCTCATCAACAGATACCCCCTGCTTTGGTATAGTAGTTACTTCCATGTCGCACTCCGAATGAAAAATTACTGGTCCTGATTCTCATATAATTACATATTACGCATAAATGGAAACGCAGATCAAATCGTTCGAACAGCACAACAATATGTTACCCCACCTACGTTTGTAACTATGCGCTTAAGTGTATCAGATTATTGTGTATGCTTTTTTAAAACGATGTAAAGACAATAAAATCTGGTATCTTAATAATCTCCGTGACTATTATGGGATCGCATGAATTTAAGTTTATAACTACTGATAACAGGTAACGCACGTTCCCCAAAAAGGGTCTGGCTTGAAACAAGCTTTGAATAATAAAAAAGTGGTCAGTTAGCGCGGTAATAGATATATTTAATGTTTAATAGGATTCATGCTTCGTGCGTATATTTTTGTAAATCCTATACTTAGCATCTGTTATCAGTTGTTCGGTCAGGCTTATCAGCCTATACACCGATGGATTAAAACCAGATTTGAATGGACGTGACGGTTTTATTGAAGGGTTTTTTAGCTGGTATCACAATAGCAGCTCCATTAGGCCCCGTAAATTTGATATGTATTCATCGGACACTTGTGCGAGGTGGTAAAAATGGGTTTGTTTCCGGTATGGGGGCTGCCGTTGCAGATACTTTGTATGGAATCATAGCCGGTTTTGGGCTCACTCTTGTATCCGGTTTTTTGATTGATCACGAACAAATGCTGAGAGGCATTGGCGGGTTGATCGTAATTCTATTCGGAATCCGGGTTTTTACGCGGGGGATCCAGCAGAAGGTCATGGAAGAGAAAGATTCCAGCCTGTTTAAAGAATTCTCCTCAACATTTCTGTTGACTCTGACAAACCCTCTTACAATAGCTGCCTTTTTGGCCATTTTTGCCGGTCTGGGACTAACTACAAAAAACATTGATCACTTAAAAGCCACGGTTCTTGTACTTGGCGTTTTCGCGGGAGCCTCATTCTGGTGGAGCTTACTCATAGGGGGGGTGGATTTTTTCCGGGAACGTTTTACGGATGATACACTGAAAAAAATTAATCATGCAGCCGGTTTCGTCATTTCAGCTTTTGGAGTATTCCTGATATTGAGTGTTTTTGTAAATGTGGGCATCTGACAGCACTTATTCATATAGCTGCATCTCCAATAAATAAATGCACTAATTGGATGAAGATAAAGCCTTCTTCTAAATAAGAAGGAGACTATTATATATACAGAATTGTGGGGAGAAGTGATGCACCTGTGTTGAAATGCATGATGAGGAATAATGTTGTAATGGAATCAATACCCCAAAATCATTTTACAACAAATATCAATAACAGACTCAATAATGATAAAAAGAAGTTAAGCAGGTTTATAATAGTATCATTTAGAAAAGCTAAAAATTGTTTCTTGTCAGGTTTTCTATTATTGAAATGATATCACTCTTCAAAAAAGGTTTTTCTATGTAAGCGTTAATACCGGCAAGACGGCACTTAGCTTTAACAATGGGATCATTATTTGCTGTAAGCGCCAATATCGGAGTGTGCTTGTATTTAGCCATAGATCGAATTTTTCGACTAAGATCCAATCCATCCAATCCATTACCCAGATCAAGATCCATCATTATAAGATCATAGCTTTTTTTTAGGATTTTTTGCTCAGTTTCTTCAGGTGAGGAAGCATTATCAACCTCACATACATTGGATAATAAAAATTTCGTGATCAGGCGAAGTTGCTGGTTATCCTCGACATGAAGAATGTGAACCAGGTTTTGTGAGTTATTATAATGCTCAAATTCATTAGAGCCTTTCCCGCCTGTATAAGAATTTTTTTTACTGAATCCTGATTTTTCGTTAGAAGCATGTTTTTCGTTATTATTATTCCAGACGTGAAAAGAAATAATCGGTCTGTTTTTTTGTGATGGTACTAAAAGTGAGTTATTGTTATTCATGTCCATGTTTTACTCATTTTATTTATTGAATTCAGACTATGCTTAATAGTTTAGCCTATAACTCAACCATATAAGAGACATTAACCGGCCGTTTGTTACAAAAAAAAATCATATGGCACGATTTTCAATGAAAAAGAGGTCAATTCGTACTCTTTTTAGACAAAAGCACTGTTTTAGTATCAATTTATTTGTCTGCCGGTCGATAAAATGTTTATAATTGTTTCGTAGCAATTAAACAACATGGAGAGAAAATGCTATGGACCACGAGGTAAATAAGTTGACGATAGAACAAAAAATAGAAATGTATATAGAGGGACGCCTCAACGAGGAAGAATCTGATTTGCTTTGGGCAGAGATGATGAATCGTCCTGATTACTACGACTACTTTAAGACTGTAGTCAACCTGAAGCATATAGTTAAAGATACGGATTTGGTAGAAACGGGACGTTATCAGTCGCGAAAAGACCATTTTTACCGTGTTGCTATAGCTGCAGCAGTTGTTATTACGATTGGTATCCTTGGCTATCTGAATGTTAATCTGCATATAAGTGCGACCCCGCCAACGGCCTTGCATCAACTGGCAATGCAGACAACACGTTCGGCTGTCACGATGGACGGATCGATGGAGTCTGATATTCAGCGAGGTATCAATCTTGCCAATTTGGGTAAAACCACACAGGCAATCTCGCTATTCAAGAAGATTCTTGAAGAAAATGCAGATCCACAAGTAAGAGCTTTGGCTCTCACAAATCTCGGGATAATGTATTACAACCAGGTTCAGATAGATAAAGCCATTAATGCTTTTAGTCAGATACCCCAGCAGCAGGGCTTAGATGTGCTGACATATGAAAAAGCGTATTGGTATCTGGGTAATGCTTACCTGAAAGAAGGTCAATTGAAAGAAGCACGATCAGCTATCAAAAAGGCGTATGATTTGAACGGAGCTTATCGTCGTGTTACTGAAGAATATTTGAAAAAACTCGATGCGGTCTTAGATCAAAAAAGCTGAGTTCTCCATCATACGATATGTTCGTTACAGGGCGGTTCTCCAGAGAGGGAGTTGCCTTTTTTTATGCTTGTATGGAAAATGTGTCCTTTACATTCGGTGGGCAGCTATCGATTGGCAATCATATCCAACGGGAAGGAGGCCTTCGGGAGGTCATTGAAACTTAGTAATTCACTACCTTCAACTTGCTACACATCAGGCCCGGGCACACTGTAAGAAATGCTACCTGTAATTAATCAATATCAGGTTACGATTTGTTGAACCGGTACGTCACATAGCCGGCGACGATTGTGATCAGAAGAATCAGAAAACGGGTTGCGATGGTTGTTAAGTCCCAGATTGGATGGAAAAGTGGTGAAATTTTCCCGGTTACGATATAAGAACCCCATTTCAACGGATCGGAATCGATATTGTTCAGGTAGTATAATTTGGCCTTGCGCAGTGCCTCGTCTTTAGGCAGCCCCTGCTTAAGATATTTATAAAACTGAACGGAAACCGTCTCGGCAGCCTTGTCATCTACTTTCCACATATTCATAACAAGGCTTTTGACACCAGCATAGGTGAATGCCCTGTTCAGACCTATTAAGCCACTGCCGGTTATATACGAGCCTGTGCCGGATTCGCAGGAACTGAGCATGACCATATCACTTTTCAGGTGCAAAGGGAACAGCTCGTATGCATGGATTTGTCCATCATCCTGGGGGGGATCATCACCAAGGCTGGCATTCTGAAACACTTTTTTGTGCATGTAAATTACAGAAAACAGAGGCTCGTTGAAAAAAACCTCACTGTGCGTTGCCAGGTGCAGGATTCGCGTTTCCGGAGCAATCCGCTTGAATGCCGATTCGGTTGCAGAGTTGTCAATGAAAACAAGTTTTTTCTTTTGGCTCCCGGGCAACAGGGAATCAATGGCCTCTACCTCTTTGACCGTATTTGGGAGTGCTCCGAGTACTTTATTACTGGCAAGAGAACTGTATCGATTATTAAATTTGTCAATTCCAAAACCCGCATACTCATATTTGAATTCATCATGTGATGGTTTCCAGGAATGATACAATTCCTGTAGCGAAGTGTAGTAGCTGATGCTGTGGTTTTCGATTAAGTAGTGAGTCGAACCATAACTATACCTGTTGGCCGGTTGTGTTGTTGGCAGGATACCAAATGGGATCTGATATAAGATGCCGTCAGGTACAACATATAATCTTTCATAGGTATCGACATTCATACTATCAAAAAGGGTGTGATAGATATGGTAGAGTCCTACAAGATCGGCGTGGTTCCCTTGTAGGGAATGGGCAGCCTCCTCAAAAACGGACTTCAGGGAATCCGGTAAAGAAATTTTATGGATCTTAACCTGATCACTGGTGATTAGTGAGCTGTATATCGTGTTATGGAACTGTGTATAGTAGAGAACAGCATCCTGATTTGTCAACCGGTTCTGAATATCACCGACACTTACCGTTTTTTTATTCAGATTTTTGGCAATCTGAGTTTCCAATTCGTTTTTCTGAGCTATCGCATCGGCAAGTTTGTTTTGAACAGAAACTATCTGATTGGAATCCGCGCTGGCGAGTTGCGATCGATACTGCTCAATTTCCTTGGTAAGCAACCGGTCCTGAATAAGTTCTTTATCATTAAAAACATTAGACTTCAAGACAGAGCTGTTCAAGTAAGCAGCTTTATTGAGAGTTTTAACCTGGTCTTGCAATGCAATAGCCTGATCATTGTTACCCTTTTGCAGGTATAAATCGGTCAGCAAATGGATACTCTCAAGCTCATCATTGGTAAGCATGAGATGTCCGCTCTGGCGATCAAGGCTGTTCTTTACCCGCTCGAAAATTTCGCCTTTCAGTGTGGAGAGTTTATCAATAGCTTCAGAAAATTTACGAGAATGATTTAAGATCCTCGCTTCAGCTATAGTTTTGTCGACAATATCCTGAAATTCAACAGAAGATAATTTTTCAGGGGACAATTTGGAAAGAATTGAATCAGCTATGCTGTATTCCCCCAACTTAGTTAACAAATAAGCCCTTCCAATCTGATTGGCTGTCCAAACTTTCTGGTCTTTCCTATTTAGTGATAAAACTGCTATAGAATCACGAATAACAATGGCTTGAGATATCTTATTAAAATCTTTTAGCAAAGAAGATTCGTCTGAAAGGGCCATGATAGTATATTTATATAAGTCCCCACTTTTGGCTTCTTTCAGAGCAGTTCTAATCAGGGAATCTGACTTTGTAAAATCGTCGAGATGTTTCCAATAATATTTACTAAGACCTAATTGGGATAAAATAGTATTTTCTAAAGAGCCGCTTTTTGCAGATAGGTTATATGATTTATTTAGATAAATAAAAGCGTTATTCCAGTCATCTATTTTCATGTAATAGTAGGGCAGATTATTGACGATGGAACTGCTCGTCTTTTTATTATCCGATTTAAGGGCATATTTATAAGCTTCATACTGGAGGCTTATTGCTTTATTTAATTCTCCCGTTTTCAAATAGGTGATGGCAAGATTATTGACAATAACATCAAAATTTTTATAGTCCGATTCATTTTTTGCTAAGTCATAAGCTTTTTTAAAATATTTTTGTGCGTTAATTATGTCTCCTATGTAGTAATAAAAAGCGCCATAATTAGCATATGATTTTTGCTCAAAAAACTCATCGCTTATAAAAACGACTAAGGGAATCAGTTTGTTTTTATATAGTTCGATGGCATCGTAGTAATAGCCTTTTATGTAATATGCATATGCGACCAATTGCCATGTTTTGATTTTGATTTTTGATATTGGAACAAATTTAAAGTTTGTTGGACTGTATGTTTGTATAATTTCGCTGAATTCATTTTTTGAGTCCAGGTATCCTAATTTCAGAGTATTTATTATCGCGTTTTTAAAATGGTTTGTGTCGGATATAATCGATACGCCATTGCTCGAGTAGTCGAATATTTTCGTGTTCAGATAGGCATCTAAGATGGATAACTGATGGGAGGGTATGTACGTATCCTTTTTATTTAACAGGATGTCTATTACGGCCTCACGGTAGTCGTTCTGGTTGTGAGAGAGTATGCGTAATCTTCTTTTATCTCCAGAAAGATAAGAGGCCAGAATCAGGTAATCCGCATCGTGCTTTTTTTTATAAAGAAACCGGAACCGTTCCTCGTCATTAGAAAAATGTATCAGGGAATAGAGATAAACATTACCTGATTGTCCATATGCTTGTTGAATCAGATTCTTTCCGTATTCCGAATCGTTATAAATTGACAAGAGCCCCCAGTAGTAAAGGTCTGCATCGAATCCGGAAAGGTGGGAAACGTACCGTTTAACCTGTTCTGTTTCCGATTCCGCTAATCTGTTG
>DATFNI010000502.1:0-3809 GCA_035266485.1 Balneolales bacterium | reverse complement strand
AGAAGCGGCGCGTAATATCGTATGCTCCGGTGGCAAGCCGCTGGCAATTACCAACTGCCTGAATTTCGGCAACCCGTATAAACCGGAAGTCTACTGGGTCTTCAAGGAAGCGGTGACCGGAATGGGTGAGGCCTGCCGGCTGTTCAACACGCCGGTTACAGGCGGGAATGTGAGTTTTTACAATGAAAATCAGAAAGGTGCCGTATTTCCCACACCGACCATTGGAATGCTTGGACTCGTGGAAGATATCCAACAGGATACGGTTACGTTCCCCTTCAAGAATGAAGGCAACCTGGTGGTTTATCTTGGGGCACCGCGTCTGGGACTCGGTGGGAGCGAGTATCTGAGCTGGATTCATGATAAAACCGTTGGAGATGCCCCAAACCTGGATTTGGCGTTTGAAAAACACCTTCAGGATGGCCTCCTCGCCATGATACACCGTGGCTGGATCAAATCCGCCCATGATGTATCGGATGGCGGCTTGGCGATCACACTTGCTGAGATGGCACTCTTCAGTGGCCTGGGAGCCGAGCTCGACCTGGAAGATATGGAAGGTACACTGACGGAAATCCTTTTCAGCGAAGCACAATCGGGCATCGTTATTGAGATTACACCGGAAAATTGGGATGATTTTGAGGGATTCTGCCTCGAAGAAGAAATTCCCATGCAGCATCTTGGAGAAGTCGGTGGTGAGTCACTGAATGTTGAAGGTGTCTTCCGGATTCCCGTATCACAGATGAAAGAAATTTATGAATCCGTGATTCCGGACATGATGCAACCTTCCAGGTAAAAAGGATAAAGGATAAAGTTCAAAGCAGAAAAATCAGGAGAGATTAGAAGTGGTAATTCATGGAACATGGTAAAGACCTGTGTGAGAGATTATTCAGGTTCTCATTTGATGTGATTAGATTTTTAAAAGAAAGTAATAGCACTACTGAAACAGCAGTTTTAAAATATCAGTTAACTAAAGCTGCTTCTTCTAGTGGTGCTAACTATGGAGAATCTCAGGCAGCATTATCGAGAGCTGATTTCTGGAATAAAATCAGTATCTCACTCAAAGAAATGCGGGAGTCTCATTACTGGTTAAGGATACTCAAGGCACTGGATATCGGCGATAGAGAAACACGAGATTAGTTATTAAAAGAATCATCGGAATTGAAAAAGACATTAGGAACAATTTCTGGCAAGCTGCGGTGATCGTTAACCTTTTTACTTTAAACTCCATACTTACGAACTCATGAATGATCAGGTAGTTTTAATCGTCGGGGCAGGGGGGATCGGATCGGCCTGTGCGCGATTGTTGTCCAGGGCAGGAGCACGCATCGTACTGGCTTCCAGATCTGAAGAAAAGGGGGAAGCTGTCGCGCGGGAAATCAACGAAAATGACGGGGAGGCTTATGTCACCCATGTGGACGTTACGGATATGTCGTCAGTAATCAACATGGTGAACGATGTCGCCAGGGAATTTGGTCGTATTGATGTGCTCATCAATGCATTCGGTCTGGGTATGATCAAACCGCTCCTCGATATCAACCCCAGAGAAGCTAAAGACGTTATTGATACCAATCTGTACGGTACGTTCCTGGTGACCCAGAGTGTGATGCGTTACATGGAGACGCAAAAACAGGGTAGTATCGTCATGTTTCCCGGCATTCTTGGTAAAACGGCTGTGAAAAACAGTTCGGTATATGCAGCGACCAGGTTCGCGCTTACCGGGTTTGTGAAGTCACTGATCGAAGAGAACAGGCGTACCGGCATCCGTTTTTCGATGTTTTATCTGGGGAGTGTGAACACCCCTTTCTGGGAGAACCCCAACATTGATATGAAGGTTAACACCGACAAGATGCTGAATCCGGGGGAAGTGGCAAAAGCCGTTTATTATGCCCTGAATCAACCCTCAGGTTCCGTATTGAATGAAATCGTTATTCAGCCCCAGAGTGAGCAGATGACATAGTATTAGTATTGAGTCGTGAGTAGTGAGATTATAGCTCGCAGCTTTATAAAAAACCCCTCTCCATTTTTATGGAGAGGGGTTGGAGTGAGGTGAAAATCTATTCTACATTTTCAAGTGCTTTGTGAGCTGCCGTTGTTCCCAGTGCTTTTTCCACCGAGACCACCGGATAGCGATCTTTCGCATGCTTGAGTGCCTTTTCGATGATTCCGATGCCTTCATCGATATGTTCCGGCTGGACACTGAGTGGCGGACGGAAACGCACGGTTTTCTCGCCACAGGGCAGGATCACGATTCCCAGTTCATAAGCCTTATTGAGGAAAATCTTGCGCGCATCGCCATTTGGCATGTCGAAAGAGCACATGAGGCCTTTGCCGCGGACATTGTTTACATAATCCTCTCGCTTACCCAAATCTTCGAGCTGCTTCAGCAGATAGTCTCCTGATTTAGCAGCGTTTTGAACCAGATTATCCTCTTCGATGATTTCCAGGTACTTCTGCATCCGAACCATGTCGACAAGGTTGCCGCCCCATGTTGAGTTGATCCGGGAGGAGACGTGAAAGACATTGGTCTTGACCTCGTCAACGCGTGGACCTGCCAGGATACCGCAAACCTGCATCTTTTTCCCGAAGGCAAGGATATCCGGTTTGACGAAATGTTCATGGGCCCAGAACTTGCCGGTAAGGCCGACACCAGTCTGCACCTCATCATAGATCAACAATGCTTCGTGTTGATCGGCCAGGCGGCGCAGTTCACGGTGAAACTCAGGACGGAAATGATTGTCGCCACCTTCGCCCTGGATAGGTTCGAGGATGATGCATGCGATATCATCCGGATACATAGCAAAGTATCGTTCTGCCTGAAGGATAGCTCGCTTTTCATTCTCAATAACCGTCTTCTTGTTTTCTCCCTCCATCGGGAAGATCATCTTCGGATTCTCGATGCGCGGCCAGTCAAATTTCGGGAAGTATTTGATTTTCTCTGGTAGGGTATTGGTTAAAGACATGGTATACCCGGTCCGACCATGGAATGCTTGTTGCAGGTGAAGGACTTTAAGGCCCTTTTCAGTTCGGTACCCTTTGGCAAAATTTTTCTGAACCTTCCAGTCGAAGGAAACTTTGAGCGCATTTTCAACGGCAAGGGCGCCGCCGGAGATAAAGAAAGCGTGGGGCAGGTATGAGGGGATCCCCACGCGGTCAAAGGTCTCAACAAACTCGGCAAATTCTACAGAATAAATATCAGAGTTTGAAGGCTTCGTCATAGAAACCTTAAGAAGCTTTTTCTTAAAATCTTCGTCTTCCACCACCTTCGGGTAATTCATCCCAAGAGGATTAGAGGCAAAAAAGGTGAAGAAGTCTAAAAGTCTCTTGTTTTTTCTGGAATCATAGATGTAGGGAGTTTGACTTTTCTCGAAGTCAAGCACCATATCAAATCCGTCAGCAAGGATATGCTTACCAAGAACGGAGTGAACATCGGATGGTGCAATTTTCTGTTTAACGGTCATGAGACTCCTCTTTTTTTTCGTCATTTTGAAGCGATTATCCGTAGCAGAAAATCTAGCAATAATAAGGCATCACAACAACCCCCAACCCGGGGTAATCTTGTTTTTTTTAAAATATGATATGATTTGCTCTTGACAATGGGGCTGACTTAACTCTATATTACAAATCTTGACATCGCGGGGTGGAGCAGCTGGTAGCTCGTCGGGCTCATAACCCGAAGGTCGGAGGTTCGAATCCTTCCCCCGCCACTATTACGGAAGGCATTTCCCCAAAGGGAATGCCTTCCGTGTTTTAAGAGAGGAGAGATCATGTTCACCGTCTACGTGTTGTACTCAGAGAAGTTTGACAAACATTAC
>DATFNI010000501.1:0-6649 GCA_035266485.1 Balneolales bacterium | reverse complement strand
GGCAGCCTTTATGCTTTGGGGTTCGGTTCTTACATGTATTCCGTACTACACGATTTTAATATCTCGGTTTTCGGCTTGCATGGCGAACTTGCCCAAAAAGCGTTAGCCGTCATTATCATACTGCTATTCGTTGCCATCAACTTCAAAGGCGTCTCCGAGACCGGGATGGCAGGTAATATTGTTACAATATCCAAGGTCGTCATCCTTATAATTTTTATTATCTGTGGGCTCTGGGCTTTGTCGCTGCATCCGCAGTTTATGAGTCATTTCGTACCGTTTAAGCCAAAAGGATTTAGCGGTATTGTAAGTGCAATGGGATTGACATTCATTGCCTTTGAGGGATACGAGATCATTGTCCAGGCGGGCGAGGAGGTTAAAAATCCGAGACAAACCATTCCAAAAGCCGTGATCCTTGCAATGGCTATCGTCCTGCCTATTTACATTTTGATTGCATTTACCTCAATTGGTGCTGTTAACACCGGGTCCAGCATGCCGACATATGTCTGGCTGGGCAATCATAAGGAACTGGGGATCGTGATGGCTGCAAAGCAGTTTATGCCGCTGGGATCCTTTTTGTTGACGCTTGGCGGACTGCTGGCAACCATGAGTGCATTGAATGCGACTACCTTTTCGTCTACAAGGGTGGCTTTTGCTATGGGAAGGGACAAAAATCTACCTGATGCCTTTTCCCAAATCAGTGAAAAAACACGCACGCCCTACAAAGCTTTATTATTTAGCGGGGCATTGATCTTGTTTATGGCTGTGGTCATACCGTTGGAGGACGTTGCCTCTGCTGCTGATATTATGTTCCTATTTCTCTTCCTTCAGGTTAATATTGCCGTAATAACGATCCGCAAAAAATATGGTACTCGACTGAAGTATGGTTTTCTTGTACCGTTTTTTCCTGTTGTGCCAATCATTGGGGTCATTGCAAACCTTGGAATTGCATTATATATGTTCCATTTCTCGCCAACGGCCTGGTATTTTACCATGGCCTGGATAGCTGTCGGTTCTGTTATTTACTATCTCTATGCCCGTCCACGGGAAGAATCGGAAGAACGGACCCCCGTCATTCTTGAAGAACGACTGCCAGTGCAAGCATCTGACCGATATGAAGTTTTGGTTCCGGTTGCCAATCCGGAATCTCTCAACAACCTGTTACCGCCGGCAGTGGAAGCTGCCAAACGGTACAATGGGGTAGTGATTCTTTTAAACGTTATAACCGTACCGGATCAACTAAGCTTATCTGCTGGTCGTCGGTATGTGGAAAAATCCAGAGGAATCCTGCAACAAGCACGTGAAATTGTGGAACAAAATGGTGCCGAAGCCGAAGTATTGATACGTATAGCACACCGTTTGCCTGATGCTATTATCCAAACGGCAATAGAACGTGATGTTGACCTCATGGTAATGGGATGGAGGGGTAAATCTGCTAATCTTCGCGTTACTGTTGGCAGCAAAGCCGATTACATCATGGATGAGGTTAATTGTGATGTGCTCGTCGTACAACAAATGCAAAATCCACCCTTTAGGAGGGTTGTGGTTCCGGTTGCTAATCCAAACACGGTAGAACAACTTTTGCGCAAGGCGGTACTTATCAATGAAAACCATGAAAATGCCCGGATAGATTTATTGCACATATTTACCAACGGAAAAAGTGACGATGAAAAAGAAGCATTCAAGGATCAGTTAAAAAGCCTTACGAAGGATTTTTTGGCCGAACATGATGACATCTCCGACCGGGTCGACTTTGTCTTTGAACATGCTGAAAATGTTGTCGGAACAATTGTTGAAAAATCCAAAGAATATGATGCCATAGTTCTGGGTGCGACAAATGCCAACTGGACCCAACGAAGATTCCTGGTTGACAAACC
Source organism: Balneolales bacterium (assembly GCA_035266485.1). GTDB lineage: Bacteria > Bacteroidota > Rhodothermia > Balneolales > DATFMH01 > DATFNI01. Next base: position 4,775 of record DATFNI010000501.1, on the reverse strand, counting down.
GGTAACTATCGGTCAACGAACGCAAAAGCCAGTGATGCTTGTCCGAAGCCGTAGCAGCCGGGTTGAGTTTGGTATGCAGCGCTTAGCAAACTACATGCAGGGAGGGTACAAACGGATTAAACCATCATCGGAGAGAAAACTTGAAGAGGAAGGCATACTGGCTCCAAAAGGTGAAAAACAGATGGCAGATTTGCATACTCGTGTAAATAAAATTCCCCTCCTACTTTGTGGCATCCTTGCAATAGGTTCCTGTGTTTTGATGTTAGCTGGTGGTGGTCACTTGATAACATGGGTTGGAATGATTGCCTTTTTTGTGGGTCTTGGTTGGTTTACCAGGATTTCCATTAAGGGGACAATTAAACAGAAAAAGTAGAATTAAAAAGAATTGGAACATGTACGAAGTCATATCAAGATATTGCGCAATTCAATTTTATTGACGTGTATCCAAACTATAGAGATAGTTTATTGGAAATAGGTGCTGTTGGCCCCACCGAGGTTGGTCGCCAGAAAGTAAAGAATCTATTTAATTAATGACACCAATTCCGATTCCCTCCCACCTATCTCCCAATCTTAAAACACTTAGCCCGTTATCGTTTCAAGTGCGGCGTTTTTCTTATATTTAGGGTTACCTTTTCGTGGCCAGGCAAATCCAAAGCGAAAAAAATCATATAAATTTAATAAAAACAATATTATAATGGATAGCATTTATCCAAAATACGATACAATTATTGTGGGGGCGGGACATGCGGGCAGTGAAGCGGCCGCGGCTGCGGCCCATATGGGCAACAGGACCCTGCTAATCACCATGAACCTGCATGCCATTGCTCAAATGTCTTGTAATCCGGCTATGGGTGGGGTTGCCAAGGGACAGATCGTCCGGGAGATCGATGCGCTCGGCGGCGTCAGTGGACTTGTGACCGACCAGGCCAGTGTTCAATTTAGAATGCTGAACCTGAGTAAAGGTCCTGCCATGTGGAGTCCGCGTGCACAGTGCGATCGGGTACTCTATAGCCAAACCATGAGGAAGGAACTCGAACGGATCGACAATTTGACATTTCGCCAGGATAGTGTCGTTGCAATAATGGTTAATGACAGCAACGAAGTCATAGGTGTAAAAACGCAAACTGGTCAGGCTATCTATTCCGACACGGTGATTCTTACGTCCGGCACATTCCTAAATGGCCTGATACATATTGGAGACACAAACTTTGGCGGTGGTCGTTCTGGCGAACGCGCCTCGATTGGCATCACTGCATGCCTTGAGGATATCGGATTTGAATCAGGACGCTTGAAGACCGGCACGCCTCCCCGCGTCGATGGCAGGTCGGTAAATTATGATAAGCTTGACACCCAGTATGGTGATGAACATCCCCAACCCTTTTCTTTTATCACAGATTCCTTACCGACTGTCAAAAGACAACTAAATTGCTGGATCGGATATACGACAACGAAAGTCCATGACGTTTTGCGATCCGGATTTGATCGTAGCCCAATGTTCAATGGAAGAATCAAATCGGTCGGCCCACGATACTGTCCAAGCATCGAAGATAAAATCAATCGGTTTTCCGAAAGAGACCGCCACCAGCTTTTTTTAGAACCCGAAGGATGGAATACATATGAAATGTATCTCAACGGGTTTTCCACGAGTCTGCCTGAAGACGTGCAGTACAAAGCACTCCGAACGATTCCCGGATTTGAGGATGCGGTTATGATCAGACCCGGATATGCTATTGAGTATGATTATTTCCCGCCGCATCAAATCAAACGCAGCCTTGAAACCAAGCTGGTTTCCGGCCTTTTCTTTGCCGGACAAATAAATGGGACAACCGGATACGAGGAGGCTGCGTGCCAGGGATTAATGGCGGGGATCAACGCAGCACGCAAAATTCAGGGGAACGAACCAATCGTTCTCAAACGATCGGAAGCTTATATCGGGGTTCTCATCGACGACCTGGTAAGCAAGGGTACGAAAGAACCCTATCGCATGTTTACTTCGAGGGCGGAACATCGCATTCTTTTGCGCCAGGACAATGCAGATTTGAGACTAACCGAATTGGGATATAAAATGGGCCTCGCATCTGAAGAACGCCACAACATCGTCAAAAACAAGCAGTCACAGCTCAATGATGTCTTGAATTTTATTGAACAATACACTGCCCAACCGGAAACCTATGACCCCGTTTTAGAAGATCTGGGGACTACCCCACTTAAGCATGGCATCAAGCTGCCAAACATCCTGACACGCCCCCAGGTAAAACTTCATGACGTTTTAAAAGGAGATAAAGAACTGCAGCTAAAACTGAATGAAATAACCGAAGACTCACTCGTACTGGAGCAAGCGGAAATTCAGGTTAAGTATTCCGGGTATATTGAAAAAGAATTTGAAATGGCCAGAGAGATGGAAAAACAAGAGAAAATGAAAATCCCGGATTTCCTCAATTACAACTCTATTAAGAGCCTCTCTGCAGAAGGAAAGCAAAAATTACAACTAGTTCAGCCCGAGACAATCGGACAAGCGGGAAGAATCAGCGGCGTTAGTCCCAGCGATGTTGCCGTACTAATGGTTTACCTTAAGAATTAATGTTTCACGTGAAACATTATGCCAAATCAAATTCTAACTTATCGCAATGTTTCACGTGAAACATTTCAGAAGATTGACGAATTATTCGATCAATTCCATTCGGTGTTAGAAGCTTATCTGCTTCGATTGCTGTGGTGGAACAAATCCGTAAATCTTGTTTCAAGAAATGTAACCCCCGAGCTCCTTCGTGAGCACATCCGGCACTCATTATTCCCGGCTCTTCTGACAGAGTTTACGCAGTCAAGCGTAATTTTAGATGCCGGGAGCGGTGGCGGTCTGCCAGGAATCCCACTTGCTCTCTGTTTTAGTGAAAAAAAAATAATTTTAAATGACCTATCCAGCAAAAAAACAGTCACTTTATCTCATTTGAAGAGAGAATTAAAAATCACAAACACTACGATCGTTAACTATCCTGTATCCGAATATCCCATCAGAAATCCCGAGGTTGATTGTATCGTAAGTAAACACGCTTTTAAGCTACCTGGCCTTCTAAACGATATAAACGGTGGAAGCTGGAAAAACGTAATTATGCTTAAAGGAGATAATTTCAGCGATGAATTATTTAATATTCCATACCCTGTTTCTGTGGAATGTTTCGAACTTGGTGCGACAGACCACCCCTTCTATCAAGGAAAAGTAATGCTCAATATACACCGCATTTAGAGGTTCTATGAAGAGTAACGAGCGTCGAATGAAGCTTATGTTGTTGCTTCAATCCAACAAGAAGATGAGTGTAGACGAAATAGCGGAGTATTTCAGTGTAAGCCGCCGGACTGTTTTTCGTGACATGCGGGTTTTAAATGAGATAAATGTACCCATCACTTGGGATAGAGATGCCGGCTACGGAATTATGCGTGGATACACTATTCCTCCTCTTATGTTTACTCCGAGAGAGTTGGGTACAATAATTGTCGGTTTGTCATTTGTAAAATCACAAATAGATGCCACTATGGTCGTTGATGCAAAGGATGTGGAATTGAAAATACAGAACATGTTGCCTGGTGAGCTTAAAGAATTCATGCTTGGTGTCTCTGACAAAACAATCGTCGATCCCAATTACATAAACAAAAACCAGAAGAAAAAAGGGGGGAACTGGTTCTCCATTTATAATGCTATTGCCGAACATCGCCCTATACAATTCCATTATCAGTCTGGCAGTGCCAGTGAACCAACAGACAGAAAAATGGATCCCTACCTTATGGTTCACTATTACGATCACTGGAATGTGATTGGTTACTGCCACTTGCGCAATGCTCCCCGGAATTTTCGCTTGAATAGGATGAGCAGCGTTACCGTTTTGAATGATGATTTTAAGTCGAAGGATAACTATACCAACGACGAACTGTTATATCATCACGACGGTATGGTTCAATCCATAGAATTATATGTCAACAATTCTGTTCTTGAGGAATTAGTCTTTAACCTGCCGGCACGAGTCACCAATGTAAGCCAGACTAGTGATGGAGCTTTGATATCATTTGATTTTGATAACCTGGATTTCATCAATAACTGGCTAATGAGATTTACTGATAAGATAAAAATCAATAAACCGAAACAACTTGTGCAAAAAAGGAAAGAACTAATTAACCGGCTATCAGGGATATAAAAAAAGCCCGATCAATTATTCCTGACCGGGCTTTTTTCACGTATTCACTTACTCCTCGAACGGAAGCTCACCTGTATCTCCATCACCTTCGCTTTTTTCCGGCTTATCACCATTATCAGCATTAATGTCTGGAGCCTGGTCTACTTCGTCCTCATCTTCATCTTCCCTGACTACTCTGCTGACAGCAGAAATATGATCGTCAGCATTGAGGCGCATTATACGAACACCCTGTGTATTGCGCCCCATCGACCTGATGTCGCTGCAGTGCATTCGTATTATCTTTCCGTTCTCTGTGATGATCATGAGATCGTCTTTATCAGAGACTTCCTTCAGGGCTATCAGGCTACCCGTTTTAGGAGTTATCTTCAATGTTATCACGCCCTTGCCGCCACGCGACTGTTCTCTGTAATCATCAACGAGGCTTCTCTTACCATAGCCTTTTTCAGATATCGCCATGACCGTTGATTCGTGTGTGTTTCGAACAACGACCATATCAACCACCTCGTTCTTTTTGGGGTCTATCTGAATCCCACGAACACCAGTTGTGTTACGGCCCATGTCTCGTACATCACTTTCATTAAATCGAAT
>DATFNI010000500.1:0-3275 GCA_035266485.1 Balneolales bacterium | reverse complement strand
ACGGGTTTTACACACTCAATGATTTCAACTATGATAAAACTACCGGTTCTTATACCCTTAAAAATGGTGTCGCGGACAATAGTACGATAACCGGTACAGCCCCGCAGCCGGGTACGGTAAAATTCAAAGATCTCAATAATGATGGGGTCATCGATCTTGACAACGACCGAACAATCATCGGGAATGCTAATCCGAAGTTCTTCGGAGGACTCAATCAGCAATTTACCTTCAAAAATTTCGATTTCAGCGTATTTGTCAATTTCCAGTATGGGAACAAAGTATATAATGATAACAAGCTGGAATTCTCAAGCGGATACACACCGTATGCCAATCTGCTAAGCATCATGAATGATCGTTGGCGTACCGTTGATGCACAGGGTAATTTTGTAACCGACCCAACCCAACTGGCCGCACTGAACAAGAACGCAAAAATCTGGCAACCTATCACAAGTGCCAATGCCGCTTTTGCCCCGCAGTCATGGGCTGTGGAAGACGGATCGTTCCTGCGCATTAACAACATAACCTTTGGATATACCCTTCCACATAAGGTGACGAGGAAGGTGTTTATCCAGAAATTGAGGTTATATGTCACAGCAAGCAACCTTGCAGTATTTACGCCCTATTCGGGTTACGATCCGGAAGTGAACACGAGACGGTCCACACCAATGACTCCCGGCGTGGATTTCTCAGCCTATCCCAGAAGCCGTTCCTACGTCTTTGGTCTAAATGTCACTTTTTAAAAGCATAAACGAATTGTCATGAAAATAAAAGTATTATACGTCACCTTGATTACAGGGATCCTGACTCTCACGATTTCTTGCAAGGACTATCTGAATACACATCCCATATCGTCTTCCGGACCGGAAACGGTATTCAGTACCGTTGACAATGCACGAAAAGCTGTATTTGGCGCTTACCAGGACCTAGCTGGAGACCAGGGCTATGGGATTCGTGTCAGTATGTATTTTCCATATGATTCTGACATCTATATGGGAGCTACAGGCGATGGCGACGGGGATCGCCGTGATATCTCAAGGTACAACCTGACGCCAAGCAATAAACAGTTGTTTAAACCCTTTAATCAGCTTTATCAGGGTATCGAAAGAGCCAATCAGTGCATCAAGTATATTCCGCAGATGGACCTGTATAAAAATGGTTCATCGCAGCAAACAGGTGAATTGCACAGATTGTACGGAGAAGCATTGACCTTGCGCGCCCAATACTATTTTGAACTGGTACGCGACTGGGGGGATGTACCGGCGCAATGGGTGCCCTCGGCCGATAACCCGGATTTGTTTCTGCATAAGACCAATCGCGACAGTATCTATGATCACATCATAAATGATTTACACATTGCCGAAGCAATCGTGCCGTGGACATCGGAAGTTGGGAGTTTGGGTGATCCAAACGACGAACGCATCACAAAGGGTGCGGTAAAAGGGCTTCGTGCCAGGATAGCCCTGTATCGCGGTGGATATTCGTTGCGAAAAGACGGCAAGATGGAACGCAGTTCTGATTACTTAAAATATTACCAGATTGCTGATTCCGAGTGCGCATCCATCATACAACGACCCGATGAACACAGTCTTGACCCAAGTTTCCAGGATTTGTGGAAGAATGATGAAGACGCTCACAGAATAGATCCCTACGGGGAAATCATGTTCCAGGTAGCCATGAGCGGCGGGACCGGCTCAACCGACAGTAAACTTGGATATTATAATGGTCCGCGCGTGAATGGAAAAGGGAATTCAAGCGTCTATCCTTTACCTTCGTACTTCTATTCGTTTGACTCGCTGGATTCACGGAGGGATGTGACGATCACGCCCTATTGGGTAAATGCGGATGGAACGATTGTAGCCCAGGCTGTTACAAGTCTGGCTGATGGAAAATTCCGTCGCAACTGGATCACCAACCCCAGTTTTGACCCAACAAACAACGCACAGAACCTGGGATTAAACTGGCCCATTCTTCGCTTCTCTGATGTGCTTCTCATGTATGCGGAAGCTGAAAATGAAATTCACAATGGGCCTACTCAGGCAGCCATCGATGCCTATCTGCAGGTTAGGGAAAGAGCGTTTGCCGGTCATCCGGGAGATGTAGGTACCCCGCCTGCGAATAAGGCCGGATTCTTTAATGCTATAGTGAATGAAAGGGCATGGGAATTTGGGGGAGAAGGCATTCGTAAATTCGACCTGGTTCGCTGGAATTTACTGGGACAAAAGCTCAACGAGACCAAAACCATTTTGGCTGACATGGCTAACCATGTAGCCCCGTATGACCAGTTGCCGACAACTATGTATTACAAGGTAGGATCAACGACCCTGGAATGGGCTAATTCATTGTACAAACCGGCTCCGGCCAGTGCTCCTTCAGGCTATACCGGAGTCAGTTGGGTGACCACCACCATGACAACATCGAATAACTTCGACAAATATGCGGAAGGATTTAAACCCAATCACAGTGAGCTGTTCCCGCTGCCACAATCAGTCATTGAAACCAATCCCAATCTGACTCAGGATTATGGTTATTAAATGAGTAAAAAGAATTAACCACTTGTAAAGTAATACCCATGAAGAAGCAAGTTTCCTCTATAAGAGTAATCCTATTGATGGTGATGTCAATGACGGTTTTGGTTATCACCTCCTGCGAGAAAAAGCTGGTGAGCCCCTTCCAGCCGGGTCGGGAATTTACACCCACCTCCATTTCAACTATAACGCACGATACGCTGGTCACGATTTCATGGCCGCCATCGTTATATTCAGCAAATGCGCATGTGACATATTTGCTTCAAATTTCAAAGGATAGCTCATTTACGTCCACGCCGGATTTTTCCCTGGTTGTGGACACCACATTTCTCACAATAACAGACGACTCCCTGGCAGATCGCCAGCGCTATTTTGTACGCCTTCGTGCCAATGCCACCAGTATCGCGGATTCCTCGAACTGGCTGTATGGAACCGGGGCCTTCACACTTACCGGCGTCCAGATTTTCGGGTCGCTGCTACCTGCTGATATTCTGGATAATGCCGTTCGCCTGAGCTGGACAACCACACGTGGAGTAGATCATATCGTATTCACCGCTGCAAGTGGTAAAACCAACGAGGTTCAGGTCAGCAGCCAGGATAACAGTGCAGGCCTTAAGATAGTAAGCGGATTGCAGCCGGGAACTGATTATACCGCTGAAATCTTTTCGGGTTCAAAAAGTAAAGGCATCCTCAGATTTATGACCAAACCGGCAGTCATTGGCAATATCATCGACTTGAGAGATATCGCAG
>DATFNI010000499.1:0-4670 GCA_035266485.1 Balneolales bacterium | reverse complement strand
AAATCCTTGAAAACTTCGATGAGGACAGGACTGTGTGATCTGATTCGGATTTAGAAATCCGCATTGAGTACGGCATGGGATCTCATCCATTCCATGCCGTTTTATTTGAAATGGGCTTCTTCTAATTTACGGGTATCGATGAACATCATTCATGGGATTGAGGAACTGCGCGGGACGCTGCAGCAACACCGTCTGGAAAACAGAACCATTGGGTTTGTGCCCACCATGGGTGCATTACACAGCGGTCATCTTTCGTTGATGAAGGAAGCACGCAAAGCATGCGATATTCTGGTTGCCTCGATCTTTGTAAATCCAACCCAATTTGCGCCGGGCGAGGACTTTGAGTCTTATCCGCGCAACCTCGAACAAGATGCCGAACAATGTGGCACCGTTGGGGTTGATTACATTTTTGCCCCGGACAGCAGGGAGATGTATCCGCCCGAAACCTATATCCGGTTTGAGATCGATAACCTGACCCGTAATCTGTGCGGACATTCACGACCGACCCATTTTCAGGGCGTTCTTCAGGTGGTATCCAAATTGTTCAATATCGTTCAACCCGATGTTGCTTTATTCGGACAAAAGGACATCCAGCAGTATGTGCTCATTGAAACACTGGTGAAAGAGTTCAACTTCAACATCAGAATCATGATGGGTGAAACGGTTCGCGATGATGACGGGCTGGCACTCAGCAGCCGGAACAACTACCTCTCAAAAGAAGAAAGATCCATCGCTCCCGGATTGTACAGAAGCCTTTCTGATATCCATGCATCGATTCAAGACAATCCTGAAACCTGGCAGGCTGCGCTCGGGCAACAACGCAAAACCCTCCAGGAAAAAGGATTCCGGATTGATTATATTAGCATAGTCCGATATAGCAATTTGCAGATACCCGAACGGCTCGAAAAAGATGAAAAATATATCATAGCGGGAGCCGTTTTTCTTGGTGAAACAAGGCTTATTGATAACATTCTGTTTAAATTAAATTAATTGCTCCGTCACGGCGGACTACTTCTTGCGGTATGACAATCTCAATGTTTAAATCGAAACTACACCAGTTGACGGTAACGGAAGCAAACCTTTACTATGAGGGGAGCATTACCATCGATACCGAATTGCTGGAGACTGCCAATCTTTTACCGTATGAAAAAGTACAGGTTGTAAACATCAATAACGGCGCTCGTCTCGAGACCTACACGATACCCGCACCACGTGGAAGCCGCGTGGTATGTTTGAATGGTCCGGCTGCACGCCTGGCGCAGGTCGGCGACCGGGTAATCGTCATATCGTATGCTGAGATGACTCCCGAGGAGGCACAAAAACACGAGCCCAACATCGTGCTGGTCGACAAAGAGAATAATCCTGTCCAGATCCTCCACGAAGCGAAGTACGCCAATAAGATTCTGCCGGAAGAAGAGTTTTAGAATTTTGAATTAGGGGTCTATTGCTAAAGATCGGGGTGGAGGTATTACTAAGAATAGTTGTTTTCAGTTGCGGTCCTTCAGCCAAGCGAGCAAATCATCAACGCTTTTCGTATTTAGGATACGATCAGGGCCGAACCAGCCTTTGCGGGCGATATAGACACCGTAACGGACGTCGTCCAAACCGTCAATCGTGTGGGCATCCGGACAGATGGCCGACATCATCCCCACTTCTTTGGCTTTACGCCCATGACGCCAGTCCAGGTCGAGACGATGCGGATTCGCATTGACTTCTATTGCCGTGTCGTGTTCGGCAGCCAGTTCAATCAACTCATTCATATCCATATCGCTGGCACCACGTCTCAACAGCAGGCGGGTGGTAGGGTGACCGACGATTCTTGTAAATGGATTTTTTATGGCATTCCGAAAGCGATCCATCATCTTTTCGCGGGGCATGTCCAGGCTGGCATGTACACTGGCAACCACCAGTTCGAATTGTTCGAGGATATCATCCGGGTAGTCGAGACTTCCATCACTGAGGATATCGGATTCGGTTCCCTTCAGAATGCGGAATGGCTTATCTCGTTTTGCATATTCTTCGTTCAGCTTGTCGACTTCGTCCCACTGGCGCTTCAGATCATCGACTGTGAGACCGCCGGCATAGGCGGCAGTCTTTGAATGATCCGTTAAACCAAGGTACTCGTATCCTCTCTCGATGCAGGCTTCTGCCATCTCCCGGATACTGAACTTCCCATCACTCCAGGTACTATGGGCATGCAAAATTCCACGCAACTGATTCTCTTCCACAAGGTCAGCTTTTTCATTCTTCTCAAAGAACCTAAACTCACCCATATCCTCCCGCAGTTCTGGTGGAATAAAATGCAGATCCAGCTTCTTGTAAATGTCCTCTTCTGATGTGTAGGAAACGGGTTGATCAAAATCGGTATCGCCTTTTTCCGAAAGTTTAAACAGGCCGTACTCGTTCAGGCTCATTCCACGCTCTCTTGCACGCTGACGCAAAACAACATTGTGTTCCTTGCTCCCAGTGAAATACATCAAAGCTGCAGGAAACTGTTCCGGCTTAACCACGCGCAGGTCCACCTGGCGGCCCGATTCGGTACGGATCGAACTCTTCGTCTCACCGCGCCCCAGGATTTCGGTCACCAGCTCATGCCCCGTAAAAGCGTCAAAGAGTTTTGAGACATGTTCGGATTGCGCTCCAACCAGGATGTCGATATCACCGATGGTTTCAAGCCTGCGACGTAGTGATCCTGCAATGTCAATCGACTCGACACCTTTCTGTTTCTTCATGAAGCCGTACATGGGCTCAGCGATTTCCATAGCCTCGCTAATCAGGCAACGTTCGGAGAACTTCTCCATCCACTCGATCGATTTCATGATCTTCTCGGCCGACTTCTCTCCCAGTCCTGATAATTTGGCGACAGACCCGTCTTTAACCTTCTCCTTCAACTCGTCAATCGTGGTGATATTCAACTCCTTATGAATTTTATAGACCTTTTTGGGTCCCATTCCGGAGATGTCGAGCCATTTTATCAATTCCTCTGGGACCCGTTTATGCAGATCCACCAGTACCGGGATCGACCCGGTTTCTGCAAGGTTGTAAATATCTTCTGCGATGGATTTGCCGATTCCCTTTATTTTGGTAAGGCTTCTATCTTTGATATAGGTGCTGATGTCATCATGCAAACTCTCAATAGTCCGAGCGGCATTGTCGAAGGCACGTGCGCGGAACTCATTTTCTCCTGCAAGGCGCATCAGGGTTCCTATTTCCTCCAGTTTGGTTGCTACCTGCTGATTTGTCAGAGCCATTAGATCCGTTTGATTGTTGGGTTAACTTCGATTTGTTTGGCGGATGGTATTGCTGTGTCTGCTATAACAAGAAAAGAAGGTAAAGATATCCCATGATTTGAAGAAGGATAAAGATTATATGTGATTTATATAGAATTGATTTAGGCGGGCATTTTGAGTAAGCAAGAACTTAGCTTTATCAAAAGTTATCTTCATCCTATAACACGAATTCATATATCACAACAGATTAGTATAACAGCTGTAACGTTAGTGGAACAGTATGGTTCGAGTTATGGGTTGATGCTTGCTAAGATGCTCTGCTGGCTGCAACATGTTTAACATGGGGTGTTCTTTTAGTTACTATGAACAAAAAGGATTTCCGTTTTATCAATGGCTTACATTTGATCATTCCATGAATTCACAATGATCTGTTTGCAGATGGTGACCCTGGAGATTTATTAAAGGAAGTTTTACCACAGATAAAGTATAGATATCACATAATAACTAATTATCCCCCAATCAGTTTGCTATTTCACTATTGACGGACGATCATCATACTGAAAATTGAATTGTTACTTTGAAATTTTCACCTATAATCGACTGGCGAAATTTTGAAAATAAAAGCGTTTTTTTTACCAACTGATCGTCATATTTCAGAAAAGAGCTAAAAAACAACAGTTTGCCTTGCGTTAAATTGCTCATTTTCTGGGACGATTTTGTATATTCCGATGTTTATTGAATGCTATCATTATTTCAGTTGTTATTTCGTTTTAAAGTTACTTGAACATATCCTGATACATACCCGTAGAAATCCTGCCAGCAACAGAAACGGGAACAAAATAATATATCATGCTTGTTATTCGCTGCCGTTAAACAATCGTGATGGAAAACCATGTATGTTGAGTGGACGACAAAATAGTTTATTAAATGTGTTTACTGCGGAGAGATCTCCGGTGATTGCCTTCGAATAATTGTATGCGACAGATTTAATTCCCCTCGTATGATTTTTACCAAGATTCGTCACGTCGGATCGGAAATCGGGACTTTTTTTAAAAGTCCATTGGGCAAGAAGATCGGCCATTGGCTGCGCCGTCTTTTTGTCGTCGCTGTGATCGGGTTATTGCTTTTTCAGCTTACAGGCATTGGATGGAGCAAAGTCTTTTTTGCCTTACCTACCAATCCACTCTTTTATGTGATTTTCGCAGTCATCTATATCTCTCTCCCTGTTGCTGAGATTTTTATCTACAGGCTTTCGTGGCGCTTTTCCATCAAAAAGATTTTGCCTGTTTTTATGATCAAGCGCGTGTACAACAAAGATGTGATCGGATATTCCGGGGAGGCTTTTTTCTATCTGTGGGCACAAAAAAATATCGATGAGGATCACGCCCAGATTTTCAAGACTATCAAAGATTACAACATTCTCTCATCTATCGCATCCAC
>DATFNI010000498.1:0-7012 GCA_035266485.1 Balneolales bacterium | reverse complement strand
AACTCGCCCATGTGCGATACATCAAATATTCCTGCATGCTCACGTACCGCTTTGTGTTCATCACGAATGCTGGTGTATTGTACCGGCATCTCGAATCCGCCAAAATCAATAATTTTAGCACTTAGATCCTTGTGGATATTATAAAAAGGTGTTTTCTCTGCCATAACTATGCCCCAATATTGTTCGGATATCTTGTCTCATTAATCTTCTTCGCGGTGGGCTTTTTCAGGAGTAAAAGCGGGAATACACACCGACCAGTATTCATTATCTTCAGGATACGGATTGGAGTACTGAATCCGGGTGCCGCAATTACTCACAAAGCTCTCTCCTGCTTTTAACTCGATGACACCATCCTGATCTACAATGATACGCATGCGCCCTTTGATCATCAATGTTATTTCGTCAAAATCGGGAACTTGTGCCGGTTCGCTCCAGCCGGCGGGAGCTTTCATATGGGCCACTGAAAAATCATCTGTCTTGGAAGAAACCTTTCCGAAGTGCTCTTCAATAAGTTTATTTCCCGGAACCGGAATTCGAACGGGGCTGGATTGTTTTTGATACTTTCCCATGTTTCACTAACCAGAAGGGAATCTTCTGCATATTCAGAATTTAAATTTACATTCATCCCCAAACAGCGTTTTTCTGAATTGAGGGAAATCAAATATACAATTTCTCTTTCATCTTGCAGAACAGTAACGCCATTGCCCCAAGACCAGACTTTATTCGTTATCCCTGAAACGACAGAAAATCCTTCATAAACTTTTTACACAGCATCCTTATATTTACCTGTTAAATAGCGAATGCTAAAATTGATATTCTATGGCTATTACAAATAAACAGATATTAGATGCGCTCTCGAATGTGATTGATCCCGATCTGGGAAAGGACATTGTAACGCTTGGAATGGTCGAAGAGCTTTTTATTGATGGGAAGGACGTTAGTTTTACTGTCAATCTGACCACACCGGCCTGTCCTTTGAAAGCTGAGATTGAGCGCGCATGTGTTAACGCGGTAAAACACCTGGTTGACGAGGAGGCCAACGTGAAAGTCACGATGGGTTCTAACGTCAGTAAAAATCGTGTTCAGGATCAGGGTGACCAGGAGATTCTCAAAGGTGTGAAAAACATCATCGCTGTTGCCTCGGGTAAAGGCGGCGTTGGCAAGTCAACGGTTGCCGTTAACCTTGCTGTAGCGCTTGCAAAGACCGGAGCATCTGTGGGGCTGGTTGATACCGATATTTATGGCCCCAGCATCCCAACGATGTTCAACTTGCATGAGAAACCGAGTATTACCACACAACGCAAGATTATACCACTGGTAAAATATGGCGTTCAGCTTCTTTCAATGGGCTTCCTGGTTGATACCGACGAAGCTGTCGTCTGGAGGGGCCCCATGGTATCCAGCGCTGTCAAACAGTTTTTGAGCGAGGCCGAATGGGGTGAACTCGATTACATGGTTCTTGACCTGCCTCCGGGTACCGGCGATATTCAGCTAACCATCGTTCAGACTGTACCGCTTACCGGTGCTATCGTCGTTTCCACACCGCAGGATGTTGCTTTAGACGATGCACGTAAAGCTGTTGCCATGTTCCGTAAAGTTAAAGTACCCGTTCTGGGTATTGTAGAAAATATGGCCTATTTCGTACCACCGGATATGCCTGATAAGAAATACCATATCTTTGGCGAAGGTGGGGCCAGAAGGCTTTCAGAAAGGCTTGAAGTCCCATTTCTGGGCGAGATACCTCTAGAACAGGGTGTGAGGGAAGGTTCAGACAACGGGGAACCGATTGTCATTAAAGACGAAAATGCCCCAAGTTCCATTGCGTTCAGTCAGATTGCAAACAGCACAGCACAGCAGATATCTATTCGAAACGCGCAATTACCGCCGACATCTAAGATTGAGATCACGATGAAACCGTGAACGGCCTCCTCCCTTTTCTGGGGGATGCCTGTGGAAGAGGGATAGAAACAATGACAAAACGGTTCAATCAGTACCACACTCCCTCCTCCTACGCGTCATTCCCGACCCTGATCGGGAATCTCCGTGAGGTGCAAAGGTTCTGCACCCGAAGAGATTCCCCTTGTCTGCGGAAATAATGGCTGGTGAGTGTGGGTACACCCTCTATTAGTCCCTGCAAGGGGTCGAATAAACACTATTGGACGGAAGATACCGTGAAGAGTTTTCTGCGGACAACCTTTTATGACAGTGACTTCCACTGATCATCGCAGTGTAGGCTCCGCCTTGGTGTTAACATAACTAAGCCGGTTCCCTGCAGACCCACGGTCATAGCAACGGGCGTAACCTGGCAGAGTCAGTGTCACGAGGTTTTGAGAATTCCTGTCCGTGTAACCCCGCATCATCCGTGTTGTCCGCGTTCTATTGAAAGCCATGATATAAACACAAAAAGCGGAGCCTTTTTCAAGACCCCGCTTACATGATCCTTTCAATCGAAATGAGTCGATTATAAAAACCGATTCTTCTCTTTAATACGGGCAGCTTTACCGCGTAATCCACGCAGATAATACAGTTTGGCGCGACGAACATCTCCCCTTTTCTTAACATCGATTGAAGCGATGTAGGGGGAGGTAAACGGGAAAATACGTTCCACACCGACTGAGTTTGAAATCTTTCGAACGACAAAAGAGCGATTGGCACCACGACCACGAATGGAAATAACCACTCCCTCGAACTGCTGGATACGTTCCTTATCACCCTCTTTAACCCGGTAGTGTACATTTATCGTATCTCCGGATACAAACGAAGGAATATCATCGCGTACCTGAGTTTGTTCTACTAATTTTAGCTTGTCCATTGTTCTAACCTGTTTTCCCCGGTTAATCGGGGCCATTAACTGTTAATTTTCAAATTTTTCCATTAAATCGGGTCGCAACCGGCGGGTTTTTCCTATCGCCTGCTCCTCTTTCCACCTTGTTATTTTACTGTGATCACCCGACTGCAATACTTCAGGAACCTTCATCCCACGGTATACTGCCGGTCGGGTATATTCAGGTGCTGCCAGAAGTCCGTCCATAAATGCATCGTCCAGGGCACTTTCCGAATCACCGAGAGTTCCCGGTATCAGCCGGACAACGGCATCAACCATCATCAGTGCAGGAAGTTCTCCACCGGATAATACCACATCACCGATACGATATTCTCTGGTGATGACTGAATCCCGAACTCGTTGATCCACTCCTTTATAATGCCCACACAAGATAATTATGTTCTCAACCAATGAAAGCCTGTTGGCTTCTTGCTGTGTGAAGGCATCCCCGTCAGGGGCCGTGAAAATAATTTCACCGTAATCCCGCTCCGTCTTAAGTGATTCCACACAATCGAATATCGGTTGAGGTGTCATAACCATGCCGGCGCCTCCGCCATAGGCATAATCGTCGATCCGGCCATGCTTGTCGGTTGTGTAATCATGTAAATCATGCAACACTATCTCAACGTGACCAGATTCACGTGCACGCTTAATAATACTATTCTCGATTGGACTTCTCATCAGATCGGGAACCGCCGATATGAGATCAATTCTCATAAGCTATACTTCCATAAGAGGTTGCAGATTACGGCAGTGTATCACGACCCGGTCACCATCAACCGAGATGATATATTCATCGACATAGGGAATCATATACGGTCCGCCATCTGAGGTAACATGCAGGATCGGATGCGCCGGACTTTCCAACACATCTACAACTTCGCCGCAATTGCGATCATTTTCGTCGAGAATCACATAACCTATGAGTTCATCTCCCGGCATATCATTATCTGGAGACATCATCTGATCATACAGATTGTCCGCCACATGAATACCTCGCCGGACCAGACGTTCAGCCTGCGCACGATCATCCACCGATTCAAACTTTACAAAGAACGAGGGTCGACCTTTCTTATTCGCGAGGTAAGATTTCTCAACCCTTCTCGGCGCTAAGTCGCCCCGTAGGTTATTTATGTAAAAAAGAGTCTGTTTTTCGAGCAATTCCGGCAGATCCACTTCCACATTGACCAACACTTCACCTTTCAGACCATGTGCTTTAACAATGGTGCCGGCCTTTTGAAATGTCGATGCAAAGTCACGATCCATGATCAATTCCGATTTATAAAAATTGCTTAGATCGCTCTGCCGCAATTTATCCCATTAATGGAACAAATTACTTTTCCTTTTTTTCTTCAGCTTCTTCTGATTCCGAATCGTCAGATTTTGTTTCTTCTTCAGCAGTCGGCTCAGCTGTTTTCTCTTCTTTCTGTTCGGCTTCGGGCTCCGCCGCCTTTTCTTCTTCGGCTTTGCCTTCGGCAGCAACAGCTTCTTCTTTCTCTTCTGCTTCCGGTTCAGCTTTTGCCACAGTTTCTTCCGCTACCTCTTCCTTAGATTCAGATTCGGCTGCCTTCTCTTCTGATTCTTTTTCCGCCTTAGCTTCTTCTTTTTTCTTCTCTGCAGCAGCCTGTTCGGCAGCAACGGCCTCTTCGTCTGCTTTCTTTTTAGCTTCAGCTTCGGCTTTGGCCTTTGCAGCGGCTTCTTTAGCCTTTTCTTCTTCTTCCTTACGAATGCGGGCTTCCTCAGCTTCTATCTCTGCCTTGCGTATATCGGCTGCTGATTTGGCTTCTCCGTTTGCGCCTGCTTTCTGGGCTTTCCATTCGCTGATTGTCTGCTCGATTTCCTCGTCTGACTTACCCCAGCGTTTTAAGTGCATACGATATAGAACACCTTCTTTTTTTAATATGGTACGCACGGTATCAGACGGAATGGCACCTGTTCCGAGCCAGTACATGGCACGTTCTTCATTCAGAACGATACTGTCGGTCGGCTGGAGCGGATTATATCGTCCAAGATCCTCGATTATACGACCATCGCGTGGTGCCCGTGCATCTGCTGCAACAATATGGTAATACGGTTTCTTCTTACGTCCGTGGCGTTGCAATCGAAGTTTAACCAATGTTTACTCCTGTAATACTTAGTTTTGTTACCAGTTTAATTTCCTAAAGAAGTCAAATTTTTCAGGCCCTGCATAGTTCTGCCCATGCGGCCCATTTTTGACATTGTTTTCATCATTTTCTTCATCTGCTCGAACTGTTTGAGCAACTCGTTAACTTCGCGTACCGTGGTGCCGGAGCCCTGTGCGATACGACGACGACGGCTCCCATTCAATACATCCGGGTTTTGTCGTTCTTCAACTGTCATGGAGCTGATGATAGCTTCAATCGGCTTGAATGCATCATCATCAACTTCCACATCTTTAAGGGCCTGATTAACACCTGGCAACATACCGACCAGGTCGCTGATCGAGCCCATCTTTTTAATTTGTTGCAGCTGCTCCAGGAAATCTTCAAGATTAAAATCGTTGGATCTGATTTTCTTTTGAAGCTTTTCCGCCTGTTTCTCGTCGTATTGCTTCTGTGCTTTTTCAACAAGGGAAACCACATCACCCATGCCCAGGATACGTTGTGCCATCCGGTCGGGGTAGAATTCCGAGAGAGCATCGAGTTTTTCACCGGTGCTCACAAATTTGATCGGTTTCTCAACAACAGAAGTAATCGAAAGAGCAGCTCCACCGCGGGTGTCCCCGTCCAGCTTAGTCAGGACCACCCCGTCAAAGTCAATCCGCTGATTAAATTCCCGGGCCGTATTAACGGCATCTTGTCCGGTCATCGAATCAACAACAAATAAAATTTCGTTTGGTTTAATTCTTTGCTTGATCTCGGCGACCTCATTCATCATGGTCTCGTCGACATGCAAACGCCCTGCCGTATCAATGATGACAACATCACATGCGGTTTTCTTTGCTTCCTGAACGGCTTCCCGGGCAACCCGAACGGCATCCTTTTCCTCAATAGAGTATACCGGAACATCGATCTGCTGAGCCAATGTCTTAAGTTGATCGATAGCTGCCGGACGGTAGACATCTGCTGCAGCCAACAGCGGAGTATGATTCTGCTCTTTGAGATATTTAGCCAGCTTTGCCGTGAATGTCGTTTTACCAGAACCCTGCAATCCGGCAATCAGAATGATGGTTGGCGGGATATTGGCAAAACGAACGCCTTCATGCTCTTCTCCCAGGATTGTGATCAATTCATCATAGACGATCTTGGTAAACTGTTGCCCCGGGGATACACCTTGCAGAACACCTGATTCCATAGCCTCATCCTTCACCTTGTCGGTGAACGACCGGGCAACCTCGTAATTCACATCAGCGTCAAGCAGTGCACGTCGTATCTCACGGACGGTATCCGCGATATTCACATCACTAATTTTGCCGTGCCCACTCAGCGACTGAAATGCCGAGCCGAGTTTATCGGATAGGTCTTCGAACATCGTCTTGTGTGGTTATTTTTTTAAGAGCTTCGCAAAGCTTGTGAAGTTAAGGACATTTTCTTCTCTTATCAACATTTGAGATGCATTTTTGTGAGCATAAGGTTTTTACATGGTATGAGGCAGACGATTTTCCCGCTTTTACTCCGTTCGGAACAGTAAAATTGAATTTTGTTCCCTCTTTTCACAAATAGATGTTATTTTCGGACATCAGGATCAATAAGAAGAAATTGAGGAGCAATTATTTATGAGTACACAAAAAGGTTACGGCCTGCTCAAAGGGAAAAAAGGAATCATTTTCGGCGCGTTGGATGACCGCAGCATTGCCTGGCGGGTGGCGCTGGCCTGTCACCGTGAAGGGGCTGAGTTCGCCTTATCCAACGCACCTGTTGCCCTTCGGCTCGGGACCCTCGATGAGTTAGGCGAGTTGACCCATTCCCCAATTATCCCTTGCGACGTCACCAAGGACGATGAAGTACAGCAACTCATGGAAGACGTAAAGGGGAAAATAGGGAAGATTGATTTTATTCTTCATGCTATTGGTATGTCTCCTAATATTCGTAAGAGCAAACCCTATGACAGCCTGAACTATACCTTCTACCACCAGACGATGGAAATTTCTGCCATTTCATTACATAAGATCCTTCATTTTGCAACTCAGGAAGTTGATTTGCTCAATGACGGTGGTAGTGTACTGGC
>DATFNI010000497.1:0-8934 GCA_035266485.1 Balneolales bacterium | reverse complement strand
TTATTGTCGTTATTTATCGTCGTCTTGATCTCATGCAGTGGTTATGGGCAAAGCCGCGACAGCACAAATTTCATACAGAAGAACATTCGCGTTTCCGGCAGTGCCACAGTATTCGGGCAGTTGTACAATATGTCGGGACGTGCCAACCGGCGGCCACCATCAACTGGAAGATTAATGATTGATCCCACAATTACCCTGTTTAATTATTTTTCCATTCCCATTCAGATACTCGTGTCAACCGAGGGGAGCTACGCCCGGCAGAATTTTAATCAATACGGCATCAACCCATCCTGGGGATGGGGAACGCTACATCTTGGGGATTTCAGCGAAAGTTATTCTCCGTTAACGTTAGACGGGATAACCATAAGAGGTGCAGGTATTGATCTTCGTCCGGGCATTTTCAGATTCTCCACCCTTGCGGGATACACACAGAGGGCCGTTGCCGGTGGAGCTGAGAACGGGAGCTATTCGAGGTTTCTGTACGCATCCAAATTAGGACTTGGATCGGAACATGGGACCCACCTCGATTTGATTCTCGTGCGGGCAAAAGACAAAGTGAATTCGTTATCTAACGGTGAGCCAACCATTACGGTTATAAGTCCGAATGGCGGTGATGAAATTCCCCTCAATTCAGTGCAGACGATACGATGGAATTCCACAAACATATCCGGACCGGTCAAAATAGAGCTCTCCCGGGATGGCGGGAATACTTTTGAGACCTTGTATACGGATCAACCCGCCACAGGTTCTGTGATCTGGAACGTAACCGGAACGGAGACTTTCCAGGCACTGATTAAAGTCACATCCGAATCCGATTCTACTGTATTCGACGTTAGCGACCAACCCTTCACGATAGCCTCGGGCGTAACCTATTCTAAAGGAGATGTGTATCCTAATTTCTCAAATCCTAATGCGGTTACTCCTCAGGGAAATCTGGTAATGGGGATGTCGGGTAAGGCAGGTATGTTTCATAATGTACTCTCTTTAAACTTTGAAGCGTCAGGAAGCGCCTATACCAAAGATCTGCGGGCATCCGAACTCGATCTGAGTTCTTACAAGATTCCGGGTTTCGTTCAAGGCCTCTATACACCACGACTCAGTTCCAGTTTTGATTATGCCCTTAATTCCGGACTCAAACTCAATCTGCGAAATTTCAATGCAAAATTCGGCTATCAATATGTAGGTCCCGGGTATAAATCGCTGGGTTTAACCTACCTGGCCAATGATCAGCAGAAATTCACGGCCATGACATCATTCAGGATTTCAAAATTCCATTTTCATTTCAATTGGTCCAAATTTAATGATAATCTGATATCCCAAAAACAGTTCACAACCGTCAGAAATCATTATGGTGCGAATCTTTCCGGTATGTTGACCAATTTTTGGAACATCAGCCTGATGACGAACGTCATGAATATGGAAAATAATTCAAACAACGACACAACGAAGGTCAATTTTTCCAATTTAGTCATCAGTGCAAACAATTCATTTATCATAAAGAAATCCTTTTTAAGGGGTATAATGATTAATTATACCTATCAGAATAATAACTCGGTGATGCTGGAAAAGACGAAGTCGGATATCCAGTCCCTGAACGTTGGGTTGCGTTTTGCCCTCTCCAAAAATCTGAATGCAAATACTTCGATGGGGTTAATCAGTTCCACGCTGAACGATACAACCAGGCACTCTACACAAATGTATTCTGCAAGTTTACAGTACCGGGCTCTCAAGAATAAATTGGTATCAAGCGTTTCTTTTAGTGCCTCATCCCTGCAGAACAACACCTCGTTCCGGACATCCCTGACCTCAGGTTATTCGCTTACCAAAAGGGATCGGATTTCACTTCGAATTTCCATGATGAATTATAAGTCGATGAGTTCTGAAAACAATAGTTTCCATGAATTTATATCCAGCCTGAATGTTTCGCACCGGTTTTAATGGTGTTATTCCGTTCCAATTATTCGGCAAGTAAATGATGCAATAGTTGGCAAAAGAGAGCAGAATAAAAAATTGCCGACTTTTTACTATAACTAATCCGTATTCAATCTGATATTAGAGTTGGTACTAAATGTAATGTGTGGTTGTGTGACAATGCATTGTATATGTTCTCAGATTCATAGTTGTATACCTGTATAACATCCTGCTTTAAGGCCACGGGCGGTCGAACCGGGGGATTTACAAGAGACGCAATCGATTGGAAGTATGGGGAAAGACATCGTTTAATTATCGAAGGAGGAAACAATGATCAAGAAACTTTTGCTCGCCTTTTTGCTAATTATTTCTTTTTCAATCAAAGATTCATTTGCTCAAAATTTCTGGGAACCGGTTGGCAAAATAAATGGTGGCAGGGTTGTGAAGGTTGCTGTTGCCCCCAACGGTTATATGTATGCCGGTGGTGCATATGCAGGGATTTCTCGTTCAACAGATAATGGAATGACTTGGCAACAGGCAAATCATGGACTCGGAAATCTGCAAATAAAGGCGATTAAATGTGATCCGGATAACCGGGTTTTTGTTGGGACAACTGACGGTATTTACAGGTCAGCCGATAATGGTGACAATTGGCAAGAGGTATATCCCGGAGTGCATTGCTACGATCTTAGTATTAGCTCAGGCGGGACTATTTTTGCCGCAACATATCAAGATCAGGTGTTAAGATCACAGGACAATGGCGACCACTGGACACGGCTGCAAAACGGTATAGATACCACGAACATAGACCTTGTCAATTATACGGCTAATGGAATATTAATAGCGGTAGATTACTATAAAGGTATTTTCAAGTCACCTGACAAAGGGGAATCATGGACAGTTTCGAACAACGGGTATACCGTATCGGATGGTCCGATTGCAATTTCATCTGATAAAAACGGGAATATTTTTATCGCTACGACGAGGGGAGGATTATATGAGTCTACCGATAATGGAGATAGCTGGTCGAAAATAAACGGAGATATTTCGGACACATATTTATTGGATGTGGCGGAAGATTCTTCCGGCAATCTGTATGCAGCAACGTTCCAGGATTTATTTAAATCAACCAATAACGGAACAAATTGGACGCAGTTAAATACAGGCACCATATCACGGGCGCTGCAGTCTGTTACCGTTGACAGCTCGAATAATATTGTTGTCGGAACTTATGATGATGGGGTTGTACGATCTGCCGACGAGGGGGCAAGCTGGGAAACTTTGAACAATGGGCTTCACTTAACAACGATTAAAAATATGGTGGAGGACTCATCAGGGAATTTGTACGCCGTTGTGAGTGGGAAAGGGATTTATGAATCAGCTGATGATGGAAAAGACTGGAATCTGGACAATATCAAGGATGATCAATACAATCTGTCTATACTTGATTTAACCGCTTTGCCAACAGGCGGGTTACTGGCCTCGGCCACTTTCGGTGGTACATACATGACTACCGATAATGTTCACTGGCATCCATTCACACATCCCTTCACAGGGAATTATGCGTTCATTACTGTAGCTGCCAGCGTAAATGGGTATCTCTTTGGCGGAATGTCAAACGGGAAAATTTATCGTACTCCATTATCTGCAGATAACTGGACCGATATTACCGATACCCTCTCTGCCAAATATATCGAAAAAATAGGTGTCAGTCCCGAAGGCGAAGTTTTCGTCCTTACCGATCATGGCGTTTTTCGCTCAATGGATAATGGTGATACCTGGCTAGGTGTAGACGGGATTCCTGCAACTTATAATTTCTCGATTGCTTTTGCCCCGGACGGAGATATTTTTATCGGTGGAGGTGGCGCGGGCGGCGGTGTTTACCGTTCCACCGATAATGGTGCCAAATGGACAAACAGCAAAGATGGATTAACGAATTCCTATGTCTGGTCGTTAGCAATTGGAAACGGCAAAATATACGCAGGGACGAATGGAGGTGCCTTCAGCTCGAGTGATTCGGGTTCTACGTGGCATTCTTTATCGGGAGGCCTTGCATCAGGCTTGATTCATTCTCTTGTGGTTTCTCCCTCTAACCATCTTATTGCGGGAACCGTAGGGTCTGGTATTTATACAAGCACAAATGTACTCACAGGTATAGTGAAAGAACAAACGAATTTGCCGGATCAATTTATGCTGCATCAAAACTATCCCAACCCCTTTAACCCAACTACAGAGATAAAATACAGCATAGTTAAGACCGGGATTGTCAGGTTGACGGTTTATAACGTGTTGGGACAAGAAGTGCAACAACTGGTAAATGGACTCCAGTCGGCCGGGGATCACCAAATAGAATTCAACGCCAATCGATTTTCAAGTGGAGTGTATATCTATCGACTGGAAGAAAATGGTCATGTTCAGACAAGAAAGATGATATTGTTGAAATGAGATGAAGGATAAACCGGCAATCCGATATCATTTGACCTGCAAACGGGCATACGCTCACTCACTAAAACCTGAAAAACCCAAAGGAGGAGTTGAATGTATACCCTGTATATCCGTATACGATTCAATAAAGTGATGGATTTTTCACCGGATCTGACAAAAGGCATGATCCGTACCGGGGCATTAGTATTGTTCGTGTTGGTACTTTCAGTGTGTTGCTACCAAATCGCCATTGGACAATCCTCGGATGATCAGTCCATGAAACCCGAGAAGTACAAGAATGTAACCTGGTATGAGGTTGACCAATCTGCCCTTGTTTCAAAACCCTGATAGAGATTGCAACATCTGCTACGAAAACAAAGGACAAATTCATGGGGATAAAAGGAAAATTGGTTTCAGCTAAATCCAAAGTAAAGAAGGACGCTATATACCGGCGTGCCTACATCTGGATAGCACTCATCTTCGTATTCATAGGCGTGGGTTTCTTTCCAAGCTATTTTTCGCGCTTGTCGAAGACGGATTTGGCACACCACATTCATGCTATCATTGGGCTATCATGGATGGTTCTGGTACTCGGTCAGACCTACTTGATTGGCCATGGGGATGTCCACGGGCATCGAAAGGCGGGGATACTGTCTTTTATACTGGCCCCGTCGCTTGTCATCACAGGTATCTATATGACCCAGCTCAATCTGGCCGATGGTCCCCTCGGACTGGGTGATGGCCGCCTTGGTCTGGCTTATGAGAATGTTGGCCTGCTCCTGTATTTTAGCTTATTCGTTATTCTGGCTTTTGTCTATCGTCACGATTTCCGTCGACACCAACGCTTTATGGTTTGCACGGCGTTTGTGGCCATCCCACCGGCCGTTGCACGTATCCCTGTTTTTTATCTTCCACGAGGAATGGTCCCGGTCTGGCAGGCCGACCGGCTATCTTTGGTCCTCATTGTCGTCATTACTGCGGTACTTCTCGTAAACGATTGGCGAAAGGGTAAGCTATACTTTGCCTACGCCTTCACTTTTATCTTTTTTCTAGTCCAAATAGCGACAGTCAGGTTGTTTCTAAACTGGCATCTTTGGTTAGAATTTAGTCACTGGCTCGCAGGGTAGGCGAAATGTTGATTTCATATCTGCCGGGTTCCCAAAAAAGAAAAGCTTTCAGATTGGTTTTAGCAATGAAACTTAACCTTAATCCATTTCATCACAAACCAGGGACTTACTTAAGCAGGAACAACGGGATTTTGGAGTTGTTTTTCATCATATTAGTTCTTTTTCCGCGGTATAAGATCTTAGCACAGAATATTTCCGTTAATATTCAGTCTCACATCCTGTTTGTTGCCCCGCCGTCGGACGATCAGATGAAAGACCATAACAATATTGCAACTGTGCTCCGTCAAGCACAACCCGGTGATACGATTCAATTTGGCCGTGGACAGTATACCGTCGGCGAAATCATCCGGGTTCCGACACCGCATCTTACGCTTCTTGGCGACGCAAAAGGAACTGTGCTCCGCGGGTGTAGTCCGGATGCATACGTGCAGGAACAGCGAGAGGAAGTGAAGGTAATCAGGCAGGTGATAAAGTCGAAAGACAGGTCTCATATCCCTACTCGAATGGCGGAGCTCGTGAAGAGCTGTGGCATGTTCCAACTGACGGGCGGGCACGATACCGTACGAGATCTGACGTTCGAGTATATGCGGCTCGGTCTGATGCTGGGTTATGAGCCCCAACAAGGATACCGGCCATCCGACGGAGGCTATCTCGTCGAGGGGAACACATTCCGCAACAGCGACAACGGCATTCGGGTCGGGCTTTCATTGCCGGAACCGACCTTAATCCGCCATAACACATTCGTCGACACGTATCACGCCGTGGAGGCGGGCGGCAGCAACATCCATATATTGGATAATACAATTCTGGCCCCTGCACCCAGGCAAGTTCCTGCCGTTGAATATCCAGGTGGGGCGATTGGCATTACCGCGATTGCCCCAGTAAAAGGTACCCCTGGACCAGCCAACGGGCGTTGCGACAAAAACTTAATCGCGGGTAATTTAATAGATGGTTATGTAGACGGAATCGGTTTGCACGCGCGACCGGGAACGGGCTGCCATGGAAATGTTATCCGCAACAACACGATTGTCGTGCGGCGGGTGACCATACCGCAGTCTTCGGTCTTTAATGGTTTATTCCCTTTACGTGACCCGGCTCATCCTTCATATGTTGGAATCCCCATTTCAGTCTCCTCATATGTGAGTAATGGACAGTCGGGCAGCCTCTCGGACAACCTGATCGAGGGTAACCGTATCCTCGGCGCCGAAGGGTATGGTATCGGGATCAGTCATGCTTCCGACAACCGGATCGAGAACAATATAATCACCGGGATTATCTTACTGAAACCTTTCCCGGGCAATGGCGGGTATTCCCCGAACTCGCGTAGTGGAAACGGAGCAGGCATCTGGGTCTCAAAAGGTAGCGATGGGAATGAGATCACTGGTAATATTTTTCGGGACATTGCCACTTATTCCATAGTCCTCGAAGGGAATCACAATATCGTACGGTTCCGTCTCTCAGCTGATTCTGTGCACAATCTGGGCTCTGGAAACCATGTAGAGTGGCCTCATAAGCGCTGAAAGTAAACACAAAGGATCAATATTATGGAAATAAAAAAAGAGCTGGTTTCAGCTAAATCCGAAGTAAAAAAGGATACGATGTACCGGCATGCGTATATCTACGTTGCCTCGCTCTTTCTGCTTATCGCTTTCGGCTTCCTTCCTCTCAGATTCGTTCCTGCTGCCAAGGTCTCTCTGATCGAGGGAATCCACGGAATTTTCGCAATGGCCTGGATATGCCTCGTTGTCACTCAGACCTGGCTGATCGGGCATGACAATGTACGCTGGCACCGGCGATTGGGAAAATCATCGTTTGTGCTGGCGCCTATGCTTGTGATCACGGCCTTTGCTACGCTGTGGACCATACTGGCATACGGTTCGGCCCATGGTTTTCCGCTCAAACACGGTGGCCCCGGACTGGCCCTTGCGTATCTCGACTCCGGGTTGCTGATCTATTTCATACTGTTCTATGTCCTCGCCATCGTCTATCGCCACGATTTCAGGCGTCACCAGCGTTTTATGGTCTGCACGGCCATAGTCGCCATTCCGCCTTCGCTTGGACGAGTTCTTTTCCGACACGTTTCCTCTAATATGAGCTTTGTCATGAACAGCATTTATACGGGAATCTTCATTGAAGTTATCTTGGTTTTGTTAATGCTCAACGACTGGCGAAAGCAGAAAATCTACTTCGCCTACTGGTTTTCGTTTGTCTTCTTTCTCATCCAGATAGCAACTATCCAACTATTTACAACTTGGAGACCGTGGCTGGAGTTTTGGCGCTGGCTGGTGGGGTAGATTGGATTCACATCCACATAAGAAATGAAAATTCAGCTTAGAAATAACAGGCTCTGCCGATTGATATAATAAGCCTGATTATTCGTTCGGTATTATCACGAGAACCAGTTTTCGCACCGGTTACTGCTCGCCGTTTTCCGTTTCAGTTACATCCGATCAGTCGACCATCATCAAGCGGCTGCGTTATCAAAACCCTCGATACGGCCTCTGAAGTCATTTTTGTTACGACAACACCTTCCGTGTGACCTGACGTTACAGGTCATATGCAAGCGAGTACGGGCATTCATGAGTTACATTCAACACAGGTCCCTGTGGAATGTGCAAGGGTGCATTTACATTACGAGATGGTGGATTCGAACAGGAAGGAATAACGAATTGAAAGGATGTGATGTAAAAAAGCAGAATTCGCCACAATAAAAAAACAGAACGGGCAAAACTAAAAATTGCCGATTTTTTACTATAACTCTTCTTCAATTACCCAGAAATTAACAAACAGGTTTGTTGTGCATTAGTGACGATGCGTCATGTGGAAGAGCATTGTCGAGGTAACCAGGTTCTAATTTGGCATCAAAAGGATGAGCGTTTGTTGTTGTTATGGGATGGGTGAATCCGCGATATGCGTTTTTTCAGCAAAAAGATGTGATTTATCGAAAGTGAGGGGAAAGCTGCTCCTCTGTTCAATAGCCGGTCAACAGTTTGATTGCATCTCTTTATCACCATACGTGCGATTATCCTATAACCTGTCTCGCGGAATATAAAGGGTAACAGATGTTAGAGCGACGCTTACAACAGCAACAAACCACTGGCACTATTGCCAGGTATACCTGCACACAAAGCACACCGTGCACAGGCACGTGGATTACACGGCCATCATCAATCGTGATGGCCGTGTCTTTCCGCACAGCTCCAGATTATAGTGAAAATAATAAACCCTGGATGCCAGGCAAAATCAACTAAAAAGAATAAAGAAATGGAAAATTCAATCCACTATGCCAGAAGAAAAAGAATTGGAAGCGTAACGAGCTATTACCGGATGTTTGGATATTCGGTTTTTTTGATTCTGGTCGCCTCTGTTTGTTGTTATAGACCGGTACTGGGACAATTTGCTAAAAAAAATTCGACAAAAACTTCGCCTCAACCAACCTGGATATATCCGGTCATTCCCAATATTGGTGGCG
>DATFNI010000496.1:0-2759 GCA_035266485.1 Balneolales bacterium | reverse complement strand
TGGCATTGCTGCCCGTACCTGCCATGGCCGACGGATCCAGGTGCGACATCACAATCAGGGCAATCGGCCCGCCAATAATGACCCCCAGACTACCGGTAAGGAACATAATGATTGCTTTGGGGCCCAGCCGCATGATTCCCGGCAAATCGACGCTTACGGTCAGAAGAACTAAACTGGCGGGGAGCAGATACCTGGAGGCTACATAATACAGGTGCGATTGCTCACCTGAAATAATCCCAAACGTATTAAACAGGGAAGGAATAAAATAGCAGAGCAGCAGGGAGGGAATAATTGAGTAAAACTTTTTCCAGAAAGGGTGTTCACTGTGCGAGGTTTTGAAAATGACAGCCAATATTACGATCAGTAGCCCAAAGACAACGGCATCGTTTGTGATAAGGGGATGTGTGGAACTCATTTGCCGGATCGTAATATGATTGTCAATTGCCTGTTCATCAGTATGTCATCTCCGTTGTCTGGATTCACTTCAGCATCTTTTTGAGATGATTCAGGTCCGATTTTTCTTTATATCCGACTTTGGAAAAGACAAATTTGCCCTTTTTATCAAAGACGAGCATGGTCGGTACTCCGGGCACATCAAAATTGCTATAAGCCCGGGTCCCGTCGACATAAATCAGTTCGGGTTTCCGGCCGCCCAGATAATCTTTTACCGACGGTTTGATTTTTCGGATTGATGCCGCAATTACCACCAGCTGTTCAGGATATTGGTTATGAATAACCCTGAGCTCCTTCAACATGTCTTTGGAAGCATCGGCCCAGGTTCCCCAGAAGAGCACCGCTGTAATCTTCCCCTTGTACTGATTGACCCGCACACTGTCCTGATTAAAAATATTATGAAACCAGGTGTGCTCAATCTGATTCTGCATTCGTTGCGCATACTCGCGAAATTTCAGCGTCGACTGCATGTGGATGTAGACGGAAGTGAACGCGAGCATGATCGCAGCAAAGACGCCGCCAATGATAACCGTCTTGTTAAAATTTTTGGGATCGAGTGACATATATCCAGTTAACCGTTATCAATCATCAGAAAAACCGAAGTAGGAAAGTAGAAATTTGAGATTCGAAATACGAACTTTCCTCTGTTAAAATACACTGCTGAAGATACACCATCCCCATTTACTTTATACACCAAAATCTATCCGGCTGTCGATATATGTAAATCTGCAGAACGGATTTTTGTCACTCGAATGATTTTCTTTTCTAAAAACTTCAGATAATCAACCGGTTACCGAATCAAGGTCATTTTCCGGGTTTTTGTCAACTGATTATCTTTGGTGATTGCGATCAGACGGTAAAAATAAGTTCCACTGGCCAGTTGATTGGCCTGGAATCTCACGTTGTAGTTGCCCGCGCTATGATAGGCGTTATCCATCAGTGTAGCCACCAGTCTTCCGGTGAGATCATACACCTGGAGTGTGACCCTTGCCGCCTGGTCCAGCTTGAAAGGGATATTAGTCGATGGATTGAATGGGTTCGGGTAATTCTGACTCAGGCCAAATCCTGTCGGCAAGCCGGCAACCGGACTATTTTCAATAGGCAGCGGAGTGTTGGGCTCTCCCAGGAAGACGCCACGTCCGTGTGTTCCTACGGCCAACCAGCCATCAGCGGGCCGGGAATACAGACTCGTCACCAGTGCATCGCCGATAATATTGGATGCCTGTTTCGTCCATATTGTATTGGTCCCGGACAGCGTTGTGGTCATGTACAGACCCACGCTCGTGCCGACTACAAAATATTTCCCATCCCCCGTATTAACTATTGCTGCCGATCGAACAGAGGGACCGATATATTCATTCGAAACAAAAGCCCCTTTCAAGTTGCCCTGGACCTGACTGTAGGTCTTGCCACCGTCGTTCGTGTAGAACAGGCTCGATACGTTGTAATTCGAGAATACCACGATGAACTCACTGGCGTTCTGAGGATTCACGGTGATATCCGTGATATATCCTCCGACCGGGAAATTCTTGCTTGAGATTTCTTTAGCCGTCGTATCCGTGACAGCATTGCTCATCACATAAACACGGGCGGAATCTGTATTACTGCCCGATACCCCCATATACAGAATGTGAGACGGCTGGTTGGATACTGCCATGGCCGTAATATTCATTGCCGTGTCCGGAATACTGTAGACCGGACCTGTGCCCCAATAATTACGTGGTGTAGATGACCCCATTTGAGTATTTCTCCACAATGCATTGCCTGCCGCATAGTACATCACATTCTCGGAATTGGGATCAATGGTGTAGGGCGTGATGAACAACTGATTCTTGGCACTGAGAGGATCTACGTCCACTCTTCCAACCTGTGATATGTCGCCGGACGTTGCATAGACGTACCGGGTTATCGAACCATTTTGCGTAGATGCGTACGCAAATGTTTTTCCCAAATAGGCGTCCCCGCCGTCGCCGGAAGTGATGTCCGATGAAATGGACGCCGTTCCGGAACTGGCACGAAAAAAGGGCGAGCCATTGTCCTGGGCTCCTCCCAGTATGCGCAGGTCTCCTTTTCCATTATACATGGTTATCGCATAAAACTGCGTTGTCATATAGCCGTTATCGAGACTGGTCCACTTGACAGCGTTACCGGCCGTTTGTTGCTGGGTTATATCAGAAGTATAACTGAGCCCGCCGTCATGGCCATCAACTACATGCGTCGGATTTCCGGGTACAAATGCTATGGCATGCTGATCCGGATGGTTGCCCGGATAACTCGACACGTCATTTACATTACTGTACCCGCCA
>DATFNI010000495.1:0-11373 GCA_035266485.1 Balneolales bacterium | reverse complement strand
AGAGGCATGTCGTTAGGTATACCATTTATCAGCCCCGATTTGTCTCATCACGGTGCTACGATGCACCATCCGTAAAGGGAAATTATTATGTCTGTTCTACATTTTGATATCAATCTGGCAAAAAAATATGCTACTGCCGGTCCGAGATATACTTCCTATCCGACAGCACTGAAGTTTACCGACTGTGTAGATCGTGTCGACCTGCTACACGAAATGCGGGTCCATAATCGACCGGAAAGACCGCTCTC
Source organism: Balneolales bacterium (assembly GCA_035266485.1). Lineage (GTDB taxonomy): Bacteria > Bacteroidota > Rhodothermia > Balneolales > DATFMH01 > DATFNI01. Next base: position 11,125 of record DATFNI010000495.1, on the reverse strand, counting down.
GCTCTATTTTCATCTGCCCTTTTGCTATTCTCTGTGTTGGTTTTGTGGGTGTACCCAGGTGATCACGCATGATCAGTCCAAAAGCAGCCGGTATATCGACTATCTGATGCGTGAGATGCGGAAGATGCGGCTGAATATCCATCCTGTGCGCAAAGCAGTTCAGATGCACTGGGGTGGAGGAACCCCAACTTTTTTGAGACCCGATGAGATCCGGGAATTAGGTTCTGAGATTCAGCATTTCTTCCCGTTTGATGAAAAAGCCGAAGTTAGTGTTGAGATCGACCCACGCCGTCTGACCGAAGATCATGTGAAAGCACTGCGTGAAGTTGGATTCAACAGGGCTTCGATGGGGGTGCAGGACATCAATCCGGAAGTACAGGAAGCCGTACACCGTTTCCAGACCCACGAACACAACACGCAGGCCCTCGACTGGCTGCATACTGCGGGGTTCCATTCGGTGAACATGGACTTGATATACGGGCTGCCCCACCAAACGGCCGCCACTTTTGAGAAGACACTCGATGTGATCCTGGAGTACAATCCTGATCGGCTGGCTGTGTATAATTATGCTCATGTACCCTGGATGCGTCCTGCACAAAAGTTATTGAACGAGAGCGCATTGCCGGATCCGGAGGAGAAAATCAGGATGCTGAAACTCATCGTCGAGAGGTTAACAGGAGCCGGTTATGTGTATATAGGCATGGATCACTTTGCCAAATATGATGATGAACTGGCAGAGGCCCAGCGGCAGAAGAAGCTGCAACGCAATTTCCAGGGATACAGCACCCACGCCGGAACCGACATTTATGCTTTCGGGATGTCATCCATATCCCAGGTAGGCAACGCTTACTATCAGAATGTAAAGGATCTGAAGCAATACTATGATCATGTTAGTAATGATCTCTGGCCATTAGAACGGGGCTATATCCTCAACCGCGACGACCAGATTCGTCATCGTGTAATTATGGAGCTGATGTGCAATCTTGAACTCGACTACGATGCCCTTTCCAGGGAACTGGATATCGATTTCAGGCGATATTTTCGCAACAGCCTGAATCAGTTCGAAGACATGGAAAGCGACGGTCTTCTTGAAGTTAGTGATGATCGTATGGTTGTTTCCTTAACCGGTCGGCTTTTTATTCGCAATATTGCCATGAAGTTCGACGCCTATCTCGGAGAAAAGAAAGCAGAAAAGTCATTTTCGCAGACTGTTTAGGATGTTTGATTGACAAAGTCGGTTTTCTGCCGTTATATAGGGTTCAGAATGATGATTTTTGCAGTTTTTGTCTGAACGAACGGTTATAAGAAAGAATGACGATCTACACGCGGGTACATCTCAAAAATTTTTTGGTACCGCTGATCCTGCCACTTCTGATTCTCCTGTCAGGTGGGTGTCACAGGGATGCCCCGCCAGGTGCTAAACGAGTCAAGGCACTTATAACGGCAGATGGGATGCAACACACCTTATTTGTCGTCATGAATCACAATTTGTCACGAGTGACATCCGGTTCGCCCGGAGAGGCACACGCTGCCAACTGGTTGGCTGATACCTTTTCTCACTATGGGCTCAGGCCTGGTGGAAGCAGGCAAACATTTTTTGTTGAATACCCCTTGCCTGATAATAACGAGCATCAATTTGCAAGAAATGTTGTTGGTCAGACACCCGGGATGAGGGTTATTAACGGAGGCATCTTATTGACAACCGTCTACAATCGTTTAGATACGGACGAATCGCAGAGTGATTCAGAAGCAGTAAAGGCGTCAGCAGCAAGAGTAGCATTGCTTTTGGAGATTGCCAACGCTACAGCGGGGAGGCCCGGGGATACTCCAATTTATTTTTCTGCCCGTTCCGAGAGATCGATACCGGAAGCAAAAGATGTTTCCGTCGTTCTCAATCTGCAAAATAGTCCCGCAGGCTTTGGAAATGATACGCTTCACATAGCAGCTGACAGTATTCCGAGTCAGTGGAAACCGTTTTTGGGGAATTTGTCTGACAGCCTGGTGCATGTCGACTTCGATTATCACGGCCTTAGCTCATCGGTATCACCAAACGTCAAAATAAATATTTTAATACCCACCAAAGCCTGGACCCATGCCGCGGATAACAAACAACGTCAAAAGGGACTGAATGAGCTTGCCCATTCTGCTCAGATAATCCGAAAGTTATTGTACAGGATAGCCATGCTGCAGCCTGAGATTTCCACTCCGGGAGACAGTACTCAATTTGCCCCGCATCCTGGATAATAATACCTGATCACTGATTTGATGTCTCTCCAATCATTTCATGCCTGACGTCATATAGCATATCTGATTTCATGCATTTTCATTTTCCGATTCCCAAATCCACCCAATCCCTCTCTTTTACCGACAATATTGTGCACTTGCCACTTATCTCATGGGAATATGCCTGGAGATTCTAAGTTATTACGATGTAATGAATTCGAAATAAACATCAATTCGATATCAAAAAATTATGGATACTATTGAAAAAAGAACGCTTAAAAAAATTGTACTGACGGCTTCACTTGCCGTAATTATGATTGTACCGGTAGCTGGTATGGCACAGAATACCCATGCCTCAAATCCATTTTTTCAGGATACGACCAATACGAATGAAGGACGGGATACCACGGCCATCAATAATCGGCACGAACAAACCGAACCTCAGCAGCCTGAGACAAATACAGGTGACTGGGCATTGATGTTCCAGATCGATCAGAATTTCACGTTGAAAGATTTTTCCGGCGCACTTATTTCGTTTCAAAAAACACTTTCGAATCGTAATGCCGTGCGTTGGGGGTTAAGTTTAAATGGTGGTTATAATGAACAAAAAAACAATCCGCCCCAGAAAACGACAACTGGTAAATTCCATATTGGTGTTTACATGAATTATTTATGGTATGCACATATAAATCATGAAATTCGTTTCTATTATGGATTAGGACCCACGGTATCAGTAGGTTACAATCATACAAAAGATTCACAAAATTCCGGAATTAACATTATGAAGCAAAACACACTATCGGAAGGTGTGGGGCTTGAAGGTGTGGCCGGAGTTGAATGGTTTGTAAGACCGCGTATCAGTCTGCTTGCCGAATATGTGCCGGCTTTGACAGGTAAATACACAAGCACCACTAACAAAACCCTTAATACCGCTTCCGGAGTCAGTACCAGAAGCAAAACCTCAACAACGGATATCCATTTCGGTTCCCTGCCGGTCCGTTTTGGGGTCTCGGTATATTTTTAAATGAAAATCCGGAATTGTTACATTTGATGAATCGGCACGGGAACACAGAAATTCACGGAGAAGATAACCCGTGCTAATCTGTGTTTCCGTTGCCCTTTTTAATGGAATAACTGAAATCAGATAGAATTGTATTGATTTCAGATAGTCATTTTAAAATCCTGTTGCAGGAGTTAATCCTCCGGCAATGGGATTCCTGCCTCTTCAAAATTTAACACCTGTATTTTCTTGCTTGCCTACATTTTCTAGCATCTTTATGCTAAGGAAAATGCCAAGTCATTTTGCTATATATACTTCCGGTTGATGGCATAACGGTATTCGGGCTATGTTTTTTTAAATAAAAGCCTGATTTCCGGAGAAACCTGAAACAGATATCTGATAATCAAAGAAAATGCCGAAATATCCCCGGAGTGTTCATTCATTTTAAAGAATTCCTAAAATCCGCAAGGATTTTGTTTGCATAAGATATCAAAATGACAGGTCAATTTTTGGGGGATGTTGGCATTCATTTGCGAACAACGGGTAGATTTACCCGTTTGGTTTTGCCCGTTTTCGTATCTAAAATAGGGGCGTGGAGCGCGGGTTTATCCCGATTTTTCAAGACTCCGGCGTACCCCTGCCACTGCGTTGGGTCAAAGTGTTCGATAAGCGGGACTGATTGGGTGTTTTTCCTATTCCAGCAGAAGCGGGTAGTCTTTATGGGTGTAGAGCTTGAGGATGTTCCGCCTGCCTGAACGAATCCACTTGGCCGGGACGGTAATAAAACGGAAGATAAACTTCTTGAGCCGCCAGGTGGGCTTGAGCCAGGGGACCGATTCGGAGTATCGGCTGATGAGGTAGCGATAGAAGTTGGCAAGAATCGCTGTAAGGATCATAAAGGCGGTATTTTCCGATAAAAACGAGCAGGGGAGTTTGGACCAGCCAAAATCGTTGTTCATCACATCAAAGACGCGTTCGCTGCTCCCACGTTTGTTGTAGAAGGCCACGATCTGCCTGGGGGTGCTCACGTAGTCGTTGGTCAGAATAGCCCGCCAGGTGTAGGCTCCCCCGCTGAACAGATCCCCTTGACGGTCCCCTCGCTTGATGCGGCTGAGGATCAGCCGGTAGGAGCTCGTCCCGCCAAACGGGGTCCAGGGGATCTCGGCCACATCCATTTTCTGCCAGTCAAGACGAATCGGGTTCCAGGCCTGCTGGCTGAGTTCTCCGATTTGTCGCTCCATCTCCGTTGAGCGTCGGGCCCGGATATAAAACCGCTCGGCATTCGCTTCCACCACCTTGACAGCCTCCCTGAGATAGGAGCCTGAATCGGCCCGAAAAGCTCCGATACGTATCCGATTGTCCGTGAGTCGGTCAAACATTCTATCCAGGGTGGCCGCCTGCTCGAAGGTGGCCTGGCTGTTTCCATTGCGCCCCTCAATGTAGACGGGCATACCCCCGATGCTGGCAATACCGGGTTGATAGCCGTAGCACTTTTTATAGGTACGGACCGCATCCCATTTTTCGGTGGCTATGACCTGATTGTCATAGTCCAGATCATAACAAGGGCCCTCGGATAACTGCCCGGTCAGGCGCAGGGCCTTGAGCATCAGATCATTGAGGGGTTCGTTGATGTTAAAGGTATGCTTCACCCCGCTTCCGGGATGAACCAGCTCCTGGGAGTCACACCCCAGCTGTTTAACCCCGCGAAGCAGCGTATCGGCACTGCACACCGATAGTCCTTTGATCTGGCTGGCCGGCCCGCGTAAATGCTCGGTGATATCTTCGGCGCAATCTCCGCCGGCAAAGAACACAGCCAACTGGTTGGCTATAATCTCACTGTAGGAAAACCCAACGGTGGAAACTCTGCGGCCAAGCCGGCGGTCTATCAACCCCGCCAGGCCACTGTCATGAAAACTCTTCAGGCAAAAATTTAATCCGCCAAACGCTGTGATCTTTTCCCTTGATTTTGTAGTATGCATACACTGCTTATTTAGGGTGAATCGGTTCACCTAAATAAGTGAATTAATCCGAGCCAAAAAAGCCTGAATGTAAGAAATTCAGCCCCTTTTTTGGCTCTTTTTATATATTGCCTGCGGATTTTAGGGAATTGAAAACGATTCCAGTGAGTTGACTGTTTTTCGGGTTATGAATCTTACTGAAACAGTCACTCAAAATGGAGAAGTATCATGGCAGGAAAGAAAATTTTGATGCTGGTCGGTGATTTTGTAGAGGATCTGGAGGCCTACGTGCCGTTTCAGGCACTCCAAATGGTAGGCCATACTGTCCACGCTGTTTGTCCGGATAAAAAGAAGGGTGATACTGTGAAGACGGCGGTCCACGATTTTGTTGGGGATCAGACCTATTCTGAAAAACCGGGCCATTTGTTCACGCTAAACGCGGATTTCGATTCAGTGAGACCGGAAAACTACGATGCGCTGGTCATACCAGGCGGCAGGGCTCCGGAATATCTGCGCCTGAATAAACGTGTCCTGGAAATTGTGCGTCATTTTGCCGATCAAAAGAAGCCAATCGCAGCCATTTGTCATGCAGCGCAATTGATGGCTGCGGCCGGTGCGCTGAAGGGACGCAAAAGCAGCGCATACCCGGCAATCGGACCGGAAGTCAACGAAGCAGGTGGAACCTATATGGATATTCCGGTCGATCAGGCCTATACGGATTTGAACCTGGTGACGGCGCCAGCCTGGCCGGCGCATCCACAATGGCTGGCACAATTTCTAACCGTTTTAGGTACACACATCAAACACGAGGAAGCAGTACCCGCATAGTTCTCAATCATAAGAAGACGCTGCAAAGCCAAACACTCAAAACCCTCCCAAAAAGAGGGTTTTGTTTTTTTATCAAAGATTCAGGATAGCATAGAAAAATTAGATTTGTCAGTCATTCAGGAGTCGGAACCTCTCATCGCCAGGCCCAAAAGAAAATGCCAAATGGTCAATGCAGCGGCTCGTGCTGTATGTGCATCCCGATCATATTCCGGATTAAATTCAACCAGATCCATAGAGCGGACAACGGGATTTTTTCCGGCTTGTTCGGCTGCAAAAAGCCAAAGATCAAGATTCATGCCATTGACCGCCGGTGCACTGACACCCGGTGCTACCGATTGGTCCAGTGCGTCCATATCGAAAGTGACCATGGCAGGATCTTCAAGATCATCGTACAGGCGGGCGATATGTTCGATGGTGAGGTGTGATTTCATGATACAAGCGCCGCCTTTTGATTCAACGTATAGTCGATGTTCGTGGGAAAAGCTGTATTCCTGCAATCCGGCAACCGTGTATTTTTTGCAACGACCTGAATCGTGTTCCAAAGCCTGCCGAAACGGCGAACCGGAATGAGCACGGCCATTTTTAAAAGGGCGTACGTCAGCGTGGGCGTCCAAGTTGAGAATTTCGCAGTCCCGGTTAGCATGTACGTATCCCAAAAAATGACCATATGCCGTCTCGTGACCACCACCCAGGATGATGGGAATGATATCCTTATCCAAATACTCCGCCACCAGTTTCCCGAGATGGTCCTGATCGGTCTCCATATCCCCTTCCATCTGGATATTACCCAGATCATTTGTATGTACGAGCAACTCCATGAAGGGAAAATGTATAGTTTCTGTTGCAGGGGGAGTCAGCCGAAACAACTGCTGCCGAATATAATCGGGTGCTTTGGATGCGCCGGGACGCCCCCAGTTACGTCTTACTCCTTCATCAGATGGAAATCCGATAAGGACAACCCGCGTATCGATTCGGTGGGGTTGGCCTCTCAGGATCAGATGTCCGATCTTGGGATCATCCTGTTGGTGAACGGGCAGATCGATGGTTGGTTGAATAAATGTTGGCATCATAATTTTACCCCATCTGTTTTAATATGTAAGGTATTATCAAACCCTCTTATATTGAAAGTTGGGTCAGATGGCACGTTCAAATCCGCTGCCTTGTTAAGTTATTCCAAACTAATAAACTAAGAGAAAAAAAATTGTTTAATTATGACAGCTGAAGCACCATTTGATCTTCAAGATACTGTTACTATACGTGGAAACATCGAAATGCCCTGGATGGGTTTCGGGACTTATAAAATCAAGGATGGATCCGAGGTCGTTGATTCAGTGAAGTGGGCTATCGAAGCCGGATACCGGAGTATTGATACTGCGGCCTTATATCAAAATGAAGAAGGCGTTGGTAAAGCACTCAAAGACAGCAGCATCTCACGGGGTGATATTTTTCTTACATCCAAAGTGTGGAATTCGGATCAGGGATTCGATCAAACCATCAAGGCTTTTAATACCAGCCTTGAGAAACTGGGTACGGATTATCTGGATCTTTACCTGATTCATTGGCCGGTTGTGGGTAAGTACAAAGAAACATGGCATGCCATGGAAAATCTCCATAAAGAAGGGAAGATCCGGGCTATCGGGGTAAGTAATTTTTTGGTCCATCATCTGCAGGATCTGATGTCGTATGCCAGTGTCGTGCCGGCGGTCAACCAAGTGGAATTCCATCCCTATCTGCAGCAACCCGAACTACAGGTATTTTGCCGGAAGAATGAGATACGTCTTGAAGCGTGGAGCCCCATCATGAAGGGAAAGGTCTCCAACATTAAAGAATTGATAGAGATTGGAAAGAAATATGGCAAAACACCGGCACAGGTGACTCTTCGCTGGGAGCAACAAAAAGGAATCGTGGTGATACCGAAATCAGTGCACAGGGAGCGTATTCTCGAAAATGCAGATATCTTTGATTTTAATCTTGTCGAAGAGGAAATCAAAAAGATTGATTCACTTGATAAGCACGAACGATTAGGCCCGGATCCTGACCACGTTGATTTCTAGTTATCTTGCTGATGCAAGGCTATGCTTGGATATGAGTTCTGCTTTTGCTGCCTGAAATGGCGACAGGCGAGCTACTTTTGATGCTCTGCCTCCCGAAACAAATCCGGGAACTCCTTCTCGAACTTTGTCAGTTTGGGCGCAATGACAACGGAACAGTAGGGGGCATTCGAATGATTGTTGAAATAGTTTTGATGATAATTTTCCGCTTTGTAGAAGTTTTTCAACGGTTCCATTTCGGTGATAACCGGTTTGTCCCACAGACCAGACGCATCAATCAGCGATTTCGATTCAGCCGCGACTTTTCGTTGCTGTTCATTTTCATAAAAGATAACAGACCGATATTGAGTACCGACATCTGCACCCTGGCGATTAGGCGTCGTTGGGTTGTGCGTATGCCAGAATATATCCAACAGTGTCTTAAATGAGACGATGGTCGGATCATAGGTGATGCGTGCAACTTCTGCATGACCCGTCCGCCCGGTACACACCTGCTCATAGGTTGGATTGGGCACATGTCCACCTGCATAACCGGGCTCTACGGAAATGACACCTCTTACTCGTTGAAAAACAGCTTCTACGCACCAGAAACAACCGGCGCCCAATGTTGCGTATTCCATTTGCTTATGATGAGTTTGAGCTTCTGCCCGACGACCCCCGAAAACGGTCAGAGCCAAAGCCAGAATGATGATTAAACTTCCATACATGCACAATCAACACCCGGTTTTACAGCTTCGTTCAAAACCTAGTCGATGAGTTTGTAGAGCTTCCTGATCTCTGTGGCCCAGTTTTTCATATCGGGTGTCTCAAGAATGAGCGGCATCTCATCAAAGAAAGGCTCGTTTACAATCATACGAAACGGATGCCAGCCCAATTCGCCTTCTCCCAATTTTTCGTGACGATCGACACGACTGCCCAACTCACGTTTGGAATCATTCAGGTGCAACCCCTTCAGAAACGGTCTCCCGAATAACTGCCTGAGTTCGGCTACCGTTTGTTTGAAACCGGATTCAGTTTTGATGTCATACCCGGCAGCATAGGCATGACAGGTATCAATACAGACTCCAACCCGGCTCCTATCTTCAACCTGGTCGATGATTTCTGAAAGTTGTTCAAAACGATACCCGACATTACTGCCCTGACCTGCCGTGTTTTCAAGAACGATGGTGACGTTTTGGGTTTCCTGATGAAGTTCATTGACAGCATCCGCAATGCGTGTAAGGCACTCTGATTCGGATATCTGTCTCAGGTGAGCTCCCGGATGTACATTAATCATGGTGATACCGAGCTGTTCGCAACGTTGCATCTCATCCAGCAAAGCATTTCGTGATTTTTTCCATGCAACCGGACCAGGGTTTCCGATATTGATCAAATAGCTTGCGTGCGGGAGAACACGGTCCATCGAATACCCATATTTTTCACAATGCGATTTAAACCCCTCGACATTCTCTTTCGTTAAAGGTTTGGCAGACCACTGGCGTTGGTTTTTAGTGAACAGTGCGAACGCCTGCGCTCCGATCTCTTTTGCATTGATTGGCACATTTTCCACGCCGCCCGCCGCACTGACATGGGCACCAATCCATTTACGTGATGTTTTTTTGTTTATCATGAATTCGGTTCTACTTTATGAGTCGCCCTGTCAGGGTGACTCATAAAGTATATGTACTTCGGTTTTCTAACAAATAACATCTTACGATGAATTTCTGCAATCAGCCCTGCAGAAAGACTGGCGTTTGTTGCCATTGCCGGTTCCCCCCCGGAATATGTTACTGAGGGTTTACCGATGCAGATCGTACGGTCGATGTGTGGTTAGTGGTTACAGGATTAGATAGTCATATGATATTCACTATTGCCGCGTTTATGAATTAAGACATGGAGGTCAGGATAAAAATATGGGACAATGGTGTAAATGCTATGACTTTACATAAGGATATAGAATGTCTAGTTAAAGAGACGTTTATCTGTAAGGATTGTTTTTTATGGAATTAAAAGTAAAATGACGTATAAATCTCCTTAATATTTTATTATTAAAAACGGTTTTATAATTTATTTTTAAAGAAAAAAAAGCTTTATTTCTTAATTTAATTCGGTATTAAAATAAATATTTAACTATTTATGAATTTTCCCCATACATTTTGATATTAAAAAATGTGAAATTAATTTATCAGAGTTAAAACTCTTAAATATTAAACGGTATTGAACTATGAAGTTATTAACTGCAAGTATTATTACGACTGTCACAATGATGGTCTTGTTGCTGGCGGGAATCCAGACTGTCAAAGCTCAGTCTTCAAATTGGACGATTCCGAGCTATACGGACACGCTTCAAATTCCTTATCCTATTGACAAGGATTTGATTGCAGACGGACATAAAATATATAATTCAAATTGTCAGACGTGTCATGGAAATAAGGCAAAAGGTAAGGGACCGGCAGCAGTGGCTTTGAATCCAAAACCGGCAAATCTCACACAAAAAGTTGTTCAGAATCAGAAACTCGGGAATTTGTATTACAGGGTTTCGAATGGCCATTTGGACATGCCGGCATGGAAGAGTTCACTGAGCTCCAAACAAATCTGGTCGGTTGTGGTGTATATTAAAAGTCTAACCAACAAAGACCTTTTAGCAAATAAATAGCTAAGAGTAAAGAGATAAGTCCATTTGAAGCTCTCTCTCAAAAGATAGACGTCGTCCTGATGCCAGGGACAATATTTAAATAATCATCTCAGAAAAATTTGATTGAGAAGTAGCAGCTGTGGTTTTTGCTGGTATTTAAAGAGTGACTTGTCTCTTCCATGAAATCGTAATCTTTATTTTTAATTGAAATTAAGGAGTTTGCAACATGAAACACGGTTATTCCCATTTAGCCGGCACTCTCTTAGTGGCACTGGGAGTTTGCTTTTCGCCTCTGAGCCGGTCAATGGCCCAATCCTCCACATCAAGTGACAACACCTTCAGTCCGGGTGTGACAAAAGATCTGTTGGTCGGTGATTTTGATTTTGGCGCCAGTTTCACCGGGAAAAATAATTTACAGTATGATGCACCGGCAGTGAGCCTGATCAACCTG
>DATFNI010000494.1:0-33260 GCA_035266485.1 Balneolales bacterium | reverse complement strand
TCCTTTTTCCTTAAGCAGGTCCACCATATACTTAAAATACTCCATGTGCCCACCCTGATAAGAGCTTATGGCGATACCCTGCACATCTTCCTGGATGGCGCAGTTCACAATCTCATGCACCGAGCGGTTGTGCCCCAGGTGGATGACTTCGGCTCCACTACTCTGCAGGATTCGTCGCATAATGTTGATGCTGGCATCATGACCATCGAACAGGCTGGCGGCTGTAACAAACCGAACCTTATGCTTCGTTTTGTAAATCCCGGCTGCATTCGCATCCCCGTTAACGGGTTGCTCTGTGGCCGTCTTTTCTTCATTTTTCTGCTGTATTGTAGTGCTCATGGAAATCTTTAATAAAAGCGCTTTTTTGTTTGAATATAACGTTTTTTTGATGGTAATTAGTGCCGCTCGTGATTATTCACGGAATCGTACATGAAGCTCACCCGTAAAGCCTGATTTAACCGGTACATCTCTCTGGATAAAGAATGGTTCCGGCTTTTTATAAGGTTCCACGTCTCCCGGATCCCATTTGCCGTTGTTATTAGAATCCTGGAAGACTGTTACGATGTAGTCCAATGGCGGCATATCATGCAACGTCACCGGACTGCTTGTGACGACTGTGTCGCGTGTAATGAGGTTCTCCGCATTGGATAACCGGATAACATACTGAGTATTCCCGGTTGTATCGGCATCCGCAATTGTTACCTGAAGTTCCCCCATCTTGTCGGTGTACCACATCTTGGGCTCAAATTTCAGATATTGAAAGGTTGCAGGATTATAGGCCCGGAATTGATAGGTTCCGCCGCTTTGCCATACCGAATCCGGGCGAATGATCAACTCGTTATTCTTTACCGTTACATCCTTCCAGGGGCTGATCAGAGACTGGTTTTGCACCACTTTAAGAGAGTCAACCACCGGAGTCCCTTCCAGTAGTTTGCTGTACAGGATTTTTAATGACTCTCGCGGATACAGACTGTTGCCGTTCAAAACCCGCATGATCCTGACCGACGTGGTATCCTTCTGGTTCGATCCCTGAAACGTATTATCCGGTTTGTATACAGATGTGTCTTGCGGAAATCCCTGAATCTGCACTTTATACCACTTGGTTGGAAGCAGATCCTGCCGGCTCTCGGCGTACAACACATAATCTTCGGTAGGATCACGAAACAGCGGGATGGCAGATGAGAGACGATTGCCGAGCGTATCGGTCAGGGTCACTTTGAGCGAATCAGCGGACGGAATCCTCTTGCTGAACCTGAGACGAAGACGCCGCGACGAAAGGACACCAATACCCAGAATTGATGGACGTACCGTATCGACCGGCATCACATAAAGAGTTCCCAATGCACCGGTCGTATCATCTTCAGATAACGAGAAATACTCCTGATAAAAGGGTTGTGCCGTCTCAATCTTTCTTTCCCATATTTTATTATTATTTCTGTCATTGACCAGGAAGGCCCGATACTTGCCGGATTTCAGATAGGTAAATGTTACCGTCCCGCTGGTATCGGTCTGCAGCGCATAGCGGGCTTTCTTTTGTAAATCAAAAGGCGGGAGGAACAAAAAGATTGTCTGCCCTTTGAGTCCTTTTCCGGTCACGGCACTGATTATTTTACCCTTCAGCTTACCCGAATCAATAGTTGGCCCGGTCGAGAGCGCCAATGTCACCGGGCTATCAAGCTTATTTCCGTGATAGTCTTCCATGTCGGTACCCAGCGTAAACACCATGGTTGTCGAATCGGGCAGCGGGTTATTGAATTTCACCCTCACGGATTTCCGCCCGTAGTCTACCTGGTACCGCAGTCCAAGATCCGGAGCCATATCAAAAGCGGTCTGGAAAGTGGATCTTGTGATGAATTTATCGAAGTCGAATTCTATATACTGGCCCTTAAAATTGGTTGTACCACTTTTGGGATACGTCTGGACGATTTTCGGCGCCGTCTTATCGGGCGGTCCCCCGGTCGGAGTTGTGGGAGTGCCACACTGGTTAAGCAAAAAAACAGAAAGGATGATTCCCAGCGTGAATAACCTGGGGGCAAGTCGGTTAATGTTTTTGATCATTCAATGGTCGTTCATAGTCATTCAGTTGAAATTGATTTCACGAAGATTCCTTTCAACCAATCGAATTAATATAGTTATTCTCCGCAGGAGTCCGTGGATATTTATATCGATATTCGTGATGTACCGGCCTAATCTTTCTTTTCCTTTTGTATTTAACAGCTTTCTGTTTGATGCTATTGTTAATCGGGTTATTGTCTCATAACGATTTTTAAAATGGGTTTTATTTTTCAATCAACAATTGAATGACAGCGATGCGATGACCATTGCTCAACTCCCCCTGACATTAAACAGAAGGTAGATCGAAACCCCGATAGCTCCAAGCAGCAGGCCGGGTTCAAGTACTCTTCGTATGATCCAGCTGCGCTTGCCCCGGACTTCAACGAATTGACTGGGTTTCCATTTCGATTCTAATTTACCTTTTAAACCTGATGATACCGTGTCCGTACGATCAAACGAATACTGTTCCATACTTTTGATAAGGCCGGTCGTATCGGTAAGGGTCACCGTCAGGTCGCCGGTGATATTGCGTATTGCTTTGTGATTACCAAATTCCTGATATTGATTAGAAGTAGTAACTTGCAACCGGAGACGTGAGTTGTTTGAGGAATCGGAGGAAACCTGTTTATGTCTTGACAACAAATATTTGGTTACGTCGTAACGATAGGCATCACATAAATTTCCGGTGAGGTAGACAGGAATTGATAAGGTATCGACCATACGGCTGGAATCCAACTTATGGAGGCTGAGTTCAAGGATACGTTCACCGTTAGATTCTACGGAAGACTGCGCAAAAACGGATCCATCTGCAGCAAAAAAGAACAGGAGTAACACAGAGATAACAACGCATCCCCGGATATCCCAGCAACGTATAATCATAACGTTTTTGAAAAAATCGAATGAATGATGCTTTACCACCGATAAAATTAATTGATAGGTGAAACAAAAAGCAGTGCAAAACTAATGCAAGCGTCCCAAAAAGAAAAAAAATATGTTCCTCTTTTACTGTTCGCAGCGCTGCTGGTCCTGCTCTCAGGTTGTGTATCCTACCAACTTGATAAGGCACAATATAACCTGCGCGAGCATTTTACCAATGGAAATTATGACGAAGCAGCTCATCTTCTTCAGAAATACAGGAAGGATAAGGTTTATCGTTCAAAAGACCGCGTGCTGATGAACCTTGAGGCCGGGACCATCGAACATTTTCAGGGAGATTATAATACAAGTATCCAGAGCTTCTCATCGGCGGAAGACGAAATCCAGACCTTGTACACCAAAAGTATCAGCCGGGCCGTCTCTTCTTTGTTAATCAACGATAATCAACTTTCTTACGATGGAGAAGACTATGAAAATATCTATCTAAATGCATTCAAGTGTCTGGATTACATACAAATAAGCAATATCAACGATGCTCTTGTTGAAGCCAGGAGAATAGCTTTTAAACTGGAAAATCTGAATATCCGGTATAAAGGACTGATTGATGCTCTCTCAAAAAAAGATTCGACCGGCCTTGTCGATTGGAAGGCGGGCCGGACCAACATCCAAAACAGTGCTTTTGGTCATTTCCTGTCTGCGGTATTATACGCAAAAACAGACCATCCTGACGACGCCCGTATCGAAGCCACGCATTTTGAGAATGCCGTACAAGAACAACCGCGCTACTTTGGAGGTATTGAGCCTGACGCATCACTGGTCCGCAAAATGCAGGATGAAGAATCGTTTAACACCCTACTGGTTGGATTTAGCGGACATTCACCGGTTAAATACCAGTTTGATACCCGTTTTTATGATGCCGCCTCGAAAACGTACCTCAAAATTTCCCTGCCTGTCCTCCGCCTGATCCCCTCAGAAGTGTGGCGCATATATGCTGTAGTTGACGACACTACCCAGGTAAACTTATACAGGATCGAGAATATGGATGAAGTCGCTGCTGATGTGTATAAAGTAAAACAGCCGGTAATATATGGACGCACCGTCTTGCGGGCCCTGTTAAAAAGTGCCGCAACACATACCGCTTCCCACATTGCCAGAAAGAAAAAAAAGAAATTATTGGGTGATATTATTGATATTGCGGGTGTGATCATTGGTGAAACCACGGAGAAAGCCGATTTAAGAGGCTGGCAGACCATGCCGGGGCAGGCTTATGTGGCCCTGGCTAAACTTTCACCTGGCAAACACATTGTCCGCTTTTACTATATTGGACGTAATGGATCGATTTTGTTAACAGAAGATAAGATATTAAACGTATCCGGCGGGACCCGGCTGGAACTCGCAGAGTCCCTTTTTGCTCAGTAAAACAAGGAGGAAACGAATGAAATCACGCACCTGCCTGCTTCTTTTAACTGTCGGGTTATCTCTTACCATTTCCTGTGCCAGCATGGCACAAAGGAAAAATAACAGGTCCGGGAAACAGCCGGTGTGGGTCACTCAGCCGGCAAAATATGAAAAGGCCTCTGATTATCTGCTTGCTGTTGGAACCGGTTTCAGGTACCAGGATGCACGCAACAATGCACTCGGCAACCTGTCCCGGATTTTTCAGTCGGAAGTCAAAACCGATCAAACGCTCATTGATGAATTCCATGAAACTATCAAAGGTGATCGTCTCAATGCGGATCGAACCACACAACTGCTGTCTGTTACCCGGGTAGGATCCAATCAAAATCTGATTAATGCCAGGGTATTGGAAACCTACACGTCCAAAGATGGTACTTTATATGTGCTTATGGGCATGCAACGCCGGGAAACTGCCCGGATCTATTCCTCGGAAATCTCAAATAACGAACTTCATATCAACGATCTGGAAAATCAGGCTGATCAGGAGAGCAACATCCTCAATAAACTCGGATATCTGAAAAAGGCGCTGATTTTACAGGAAGTGAATGACAATCTCATAAAACAACGGTCGGTATTGACCGGGCAGCCGGTCAGTGATCTCCCGTCGGAGGACAGCTCTCTGCTGCATAAATACCGGGAAGTAAAAAAGAAATGCCTGATCTATCTCAATGCAAATGATATCCCTGATGGTATTGTATCGGTTATGGATAAAGTGTTTCAGGATGAAGGATTCACGGTAACCAGAAATTCGACCCATTCCATCATTCATGCCGTCGTCTCGTATCAGTGGAGGCAAATGGACATGAACCGGAAAGATGCCCAGTTCGTAAAATGGGATTTCCACGTCCGTTTCAACGAACCCGCCGGTGATCGCTCTTTCCAGACCTTTAATATCGATGGACGTGATGGCGCCCTCACCTACCGGGAAGCAGTACTACGCTGCGATGAAACAGTGAAGAAAAAAATATCAACTGATTTCCGGAAGTTTCTGAGGAATGAACTGTTACATATCAATTGACGGTCAAATGCAACCTGCAACACCCTTGATCATTTTATACGACACGAATATGAAAACAATTAATCATTACCTGTTACTGCTGTTCATTGCGCTTCTCGCAGCGTGCGGACCCACACAGAAGGTCGAACGAGTGTCTCCCGATACGACCACGGATCTTTCCGGGAGGTGGAATGACACGGATGCACGTCTGGTCGCCCAAACCATGATCAAAGACGTGCTTGGTTCGCCATGGCTCGAACGTTTCCGGAAAAACCACGACGGGAAAAACCCGGTTGTGATTGTCGGTCCCGTTCGTAACGAGAGCATGGAACATATTGATACGGAAGTCTTTACTACCGATCTCGAGCGGGAGCTGATCAACTCCGGGGAAGTACGGTTTGTGGCGGATCCCCAACAGCGTGAGGCCATACGCAAGGAAAGGATGGATCAACAGAGCTATTCGAGTTACGATACGGCTAAGCGGCTGGCACAGGAAGTTGGCGCGGATTTCATGTTGATCGGGAATGTCAATTCTATTGTCGATCAATCACTTAGCAGAAAAACATCGACTATTTTCTATGATACCAACCTTGAGCTTGTCAACATAGAGACCAATGAGAAGGCATGGATTGGAAATAAAAAAATAAAAAAGGTTATCAAACGAGGTATTTTCAGGGGATGAGAGGAAATAAGGATATAAGGGAACGGGAAAAATCACCATATATCTTATTATCCTATTACCCGATTTCCATAAAGGGCATATGTATTAAGCAATTGTTATCTTACTGGCACACTTAAGGAAACGGTATATCAGATATTTCAGCAATCCATTTTTTACATGCCTACGTTCAAGCACGCTGCCTTATACACCGATTATTATGAGTTGACTATGGCCCAGGGTTACCTGCTGGCTGGGATCAAGGACTATCAGGCATCTTTCGATTACTTTTTTCGTAGCAACCCGTTTGAGGGAGGATTTGTCGTTTTCGCTGGTCTGAGTGACTTGCTTCCCATTCTCAGGGATCTTCATTTTGAAGAAGAAGATCTCGCGTATCTGCATGACCAGGGATTTCGGGATGATTTTTTGGGTTACCTGCGCGATTTCAGGTTTCGTGGCGAAATTCTGGCACCGTTTGAAGGTGAAATTGTGTTTCCGTCCGAGCCTGTGATGCGGGTTCGGGGTAACATCATTGAGACTCAAATCATCGAGACAATACTTCTCAACATTGTCAATTTTGAATCTCTCATTGCAACAAAAGCTGCCAGAATGCGATTAATGGCCGGTGACCGGTTGTTTATCGATTTTGGTTTGCGCAGATCTCAGGGATGGGGCGGTATCCAGGCGAGCAAAGCTGCGGTCATAGGAGGCGCCGATTCTACATCCAATGTATTTTCCTCATTTAATTACGATCTAAAACCATCCGGTACTCAGGCTCATTCCTGGATACAGTCATTTGACGACGAAATCACAGCGTTTCGCAAATATGCTGAATTTTATCCGGACGCCTGCGTCCTTCTCGCCGATACCTACAACACCCTGAATAGTGGTGTACCGAATGCTATCACAGTTGCCAAAGAACTGGAGGGAAAGGGGTACCATATGCTCGGCATTCGCCTGGATAGCGGCGACCTGGCATACCTGAGCCGGAAAGCACGCAAGATGCTCGATGATGCCGGACTACATTATGTCAAAATTGCCGTATCAAATCAGCTTGACGAACATCTGATAAAAAGCTTGATAGACCAGGATGCTCCAATCGATATTTTTGGTGTCGGCACACGGCTGGTGACCGGTCATGATAGTCCGGCGCTTGACGGCGTTTACAAAATGAACAGCATCAATAATCAGCCTAAGCTTAAAATTTCAGAAAACATCACAAAGGTGAATCTGCCGGGGCTAAAAAAGATCTACCGTTATCTGCAAAACGACGGTTCCTTTTATGCAGATGGAATCTGTATGGACGACCAGGATAGTATAACCAGCATACACCATCCTTTTTACCCCAAAAAACATACTTCTGTCGAATCCTATGAGCATGAGGAACTATTGCAGGAAGTAATGAATGACGGGGTAATAACTACCCGGTTGACTGGTCCGGCAGAAAGTGCTGAATACGTTCAAAAGCGATTGGGGCAACTACAAAAAGAACATCTGCGTTTCGAAAATCCACATTATTACAAAGTCGGCCTCAGCAAGAAACTATTGGATCTTCGCAACCGTTTACTCAACGGAAATTGAATGGAGAGACTTGAATGAACAGTATCGCATTATTAATTATTGATGTTCAAAAAGATTTTTGCCCCGGCGGCAGTCTGGCTGTACCGGATGGAGACAAAGTTGTTCCCGTCATCAATAAGCTGATCGACAAATTCGACCATGTATTGCAAACACAGGACTGGCATACACCCGGTCATCATTCCTTTGCGTCTGCACACGAGGGGAAGGATCCTTTTGATACGATTCGGATGAATTATGGAGAGCAGACGCTCTGGCCCGATCACTGCATACAGGGAACGGATGGCGCCTCATTCCATCCTGATTTACAAACAACTAAATCGGAAATGATCATCCGTAAAGGATTTCGAGGGGAGATCGATTCGTATTCCGCATTCTTTGAGAATGACCATCAGACATCAACCGGCTTAACCGGCTATCTTCGCGAGCGTGGTATTCAGCAATTGTACCTTGTTGGTCTGGCTACCGATTTTTGTGTTAAATGGTCGGCTATTGACGGACGAAAACAGGGATTCCAGGTCTATGTTATTGAAGACGGCGTTCGGGGGATCGATATTGACGGTTCTGTAGCCAAGGCATGGAGGGAAATGGAACAGATCGGCGTTAAACGCATCTCATCGGATCAGATTTGATTTTGTTAGCAGACGATGGTTCTTTTTTCAATTGATTATGTGCCGGGTGCAGCCGGACGGAATCAATCGTATATATTTTGGTGTTATTAATAAAAAAAGCTATGGATAACAGTACCCGAGACATCCTGCAGGTAGCCCATTATGTTGCTGTCGTTGGTTGCTCCAGTGATTCCGGCAAAGCAGCGCACAATGTACCCCTTTTCTTGAAGGAACATGGCTACCATATCATACCAATCAATCCCAACCATCTTGAGATCCTGGGAGAAACCTGCTATCCCAATCTCCGACATTTACCCAAGGATCAGCCCGTCGATGTTGTGGAAATTTTCAGACCAGCGGAAGAAACTGCAACGATAGTACGAAACATCATAAAATGGGCAGAAGAAACAGGTCGAAGTCCGGTTATATGGACGCAATTAGGCGTGTCATCCGGAGAAGCAGAGGGGTTAGCCAGGGAAGCGGGTTTTACGTACATCAAAAATCGATGTATGAAAGTTGAATTTCGCCGTGTAGAATCGGAACTGGAAGCGTAATTACAAGTTATGGAGAACAAGGTCATAGGCCGGCTATCCTCTTTTTTAATTTTATTATTGGTCATATTCATATCTGTACCGGAAAGTTATGCGCAGAAAAAGGAAGACACTATGAATCTCGAATTAATGAGTAGTGTAGTAAAAGAGAATCAGTTGATTCCCTCAAAATATACCTGCGACGGAAGGGATATCTCTCCCCCTCTTTCCTGGCGTGGCACGCCTGAGGGTACCAAGACGTGGTCTTTGATCCTCGACGACCCCGACGCTCCGGCAAAAACGTGGGTACACTGGGTTATTTATAATGTTAACGTGTCGATCACACAACTCCCGGAACATCTCCCAACAACAGACACGCTTAGCAACGGGGCACTGCAAGGCCTCAACGATTTCGGGCATTTTGGTTATGGCGGACCGTGTCCTCCATCCGGAACCCATCATTACCGATTCACTTTGTATGCCGTTGATACCAGGCTCAATCTAAAAGCCGGGGCCAGCAAACCCCAATTGCTCGAGGCCATGAAAGGACATGTTCTGGCGGAAACCAGGCTTATCGCCCTCTACAAGCGAAACTAATAATAACGCATTCGTTCTCTGGCGACATAATTTGTTACATTACTCAAACTTATGTAGATCATGTAACAAAATGTAGGTGATTATGGCTGCCGCTGCGGGTAACAATGAGGGTCCAGAACGTCAGAAATCAATTTACAGAACCGGGTTTCAGGGACATAAACCGTCAATACCAATCAATCCCTACCATCTGGAACAGGCAGCACGCTCTCGTCTGCCACGCGAAGCTTATGATTACATTGCCGGCGGAGCCGGTATCGAACAAACCATCAGGGCAAACAGGGAGAGTTTCAACGATTGGCATATTGTGCCACGCATGTTACGTGATGTTTCCAGCAGGCAGCATTCGGTTTCCCTGTTTGGCAGACGACTGGCCTACCCTTTTCTGCTTGCTCCCATTGGTGCACTTGAAGCTGCACATACGGCGGCAGACAAGGCTGTGGCCGCCGCCGCGAGCGATGAACAGGTCCCTTTTATCTTTTCCAGTCAGGCGTCGGTTTCTATGGAAGAGTGTGCCGGCATCATGCGTGAGTCCCCGCGCTGGTTTCAGCTCTACTGGAGCAAATCAAATGATCTGGTCAAAAGCTTCCTCAGGCGGGCTGAGGCATGCGGTTGTGAAGCCATTGTTGTAACGCTTGATACAACGCTGTTGGGCTGGAGATCCCGGGATTTGCAAAATGCATGGCTCCCTTTTCTCCATGGCATGGGACTTTCCCAATATCTCACGGATCCTGTGTTTAAGGAGATGATCGAGTATATCGAACCTCAAAACAAGACTTCTCTTAAACAAGTTTCCAGACAGCTCGCAAAAAATCTCATGCATCTTTACCGGCGTCATCCCGGGAAGATGTGGGATAAAGTACGCAGCCAGGATCCCTTGTCTGCCGTGCAACAGTTTATTTCGGTCTACTCTCGTCCTTCTCTAACCTGGGATGACATCCCCTTTGTAAAGTATCACACGCAACTTCCCGTCTTGCTCAAGGGTATTCTTCATCCCGATGACGCCCGGAGAGCTATTGACACGGGTGTCGACGGCATCATTGTATCCAACCATGGCGGACGCCAGGTGGACGGTTCCATTGCTGCACTGACGGCCTTGCCGGATATTGCTGACACTGTTAATGGAAAAATTCCCGTTCTGTTCGACAGCGGAATTCGTACAGGAGCCGATGTTTTCAAAGCACTGGCCCTGGGAGCAACTGCCGTGTGCATCGGACGTCCCTATGCCTACGGTCTGGCGCTGGGCGGCGCAGGTGGGGTAAGAGAGGTCATAAGAAATCTCAAAGCAGATTTCGACCTGACGATGGCTCTCTCCGGTCACAATAGTATCAACACCATCAACAGAGACAGCTTACGTCATACCTGATCAAATAACTAATTTCTAATAACTCCCCCAGCCACTATCACATAAGAAAATAGTATATTAGACCTAGTCAATCTTTTCATAGGGCAGGAGATTTTCGCCGGTAAAAATGAGGGAAAGCCGGCATCACATCCAAAATAAAATTTTCACGAACTCCTGCATTAAAACCACGTTTTAGGAGGAGAATACACATGAAACCTCTCTATACTCATACCCGGTACACATTGTTAATCGTTCTGCTTTCAGCCGTACTATCTTTGAGTTTCTTATCAGGGTGTTCCAGCACAGGTGCTTTTATCGCCACCAACCTGACAAACGTAGAGTTGGGCAGAACCAATTATAAAATTGTTGCCACCAATGTTAGCGGAGAAGCTGAGGCAGGTTATTTACTCGGATTCACCTGGAATACAGGAGTAACTAATACGACATTTGCCCTTGCCCGTGTCGACGGATCGGAAGCCTTATACCGTGATGCCATTCACAATCTTTGGCTGAGTTATGAAACAAAAAATGGCTCTGCTGAAGGGAAAAAACTGGCACTTATCAACATTCGCTACGACAGTGATAACCTCAATCTGTTTCTATACGCTAAAGCCCATATAAGTGTACGAGCTGATGTTGTTGAATTTATAGACTAACAAGACACGCGGTCATACTACTTAGTCAGGCAACAGCTTCTCTTGGCTGACCGAAAAGTTGCCTCATTTTTTGGTAAATCTGTTCCGCTGACTGGTAGGCGGCCCATGCAAATAATGGAGCCGCCACTATATCCAAGGTGTAATGAACATGCTGGAACAGGAGGAATACGGCAATGAAAACACACCCTCCTAACAAAAATTGACGAAGCCGGGGCGATTCTACACTCAAATACAATATAAAAATGGTAGACACGTGACCCGAAAAGAATAAATCTTTTGTGATATGCATATTTGCATAGAAAAGATTATCAATAAACGGGTCCTCGAGGGGGATAATTTTTGAGGGTGGGTCGAGCGGGATTAGATATATTGTCAGCAATCGCAGGCTCAGCAATAGTACATAGCCGATCAAACCAATTATCATGCGGTCGGGTCTGACCAGCAGGTAAAGGATGGTAGAGATTACAGAAATGTACAGTATACCAAAACAATAAACGGAGAGATCCAGAGCCGGCAGATGGTTCAGAATCGGATCGTTTAAAACTATCCCCTGTCTCTGTTGAATGTACCTGAAGAAACCAGGCAACGCCCATAAGTAAAAGGTGATCACAACAAAAAGCCCACCCAACTGGATGCGAATGTCCCTGCGTTCAAGAGCCTCTTTCCATTCTGTCCATATCGTGGAAACAGTCTTATTCCAGGTGTAATCGTATACTTCGTATATCTTTTCGAACACTGATTTTGTCTTCACTATCAGTTATAACAACTCACGTAAGATTCTTAGAACACCCCTATTTGTCAAAAGGAATCTGTTTAATTCACGGCAAAAGCAACATCGGACATTTTAGTTCGATCAGCAGTCTGTCTAACGAATTTCCCTGAAACAGCGGGTACGTACGGCTACCGATGAGTAATCCGGTTTTATATTGCCGAATAACGGATGAAAAATTATGATTGATTGTATTTGATGAGAGATCAACATATAACGCTCCCGGTATTTTCTCTCTCATTTCTTCGGCGTTTCGTAATGTGTTCTCATCGGTCGTATTTTTTTTAAAGCGAATAATCAACAAAGGCAATCCGAGTTTGGAGCTTAGCATTTTACCCACGTCAAGGCATCTTTCTGAAGCTGCCGTCCCATTGTTGATTACTGTAAGACGGTCACCATGCCTGATGCCATGTTGAAGGAGCAAAACAGGCTTGTCAGCGAACTGTAAAATTGCACGGGCGGTACTTCCTAATTGGCCATGCCGGAGAACCGAATGTCCAAATGTACCGATCGTTATAAGATCTGCGTTTTCCGTTGCTTTTAATATCTGTTTCTGTACATCCCCCCTTACGGATCTGAAGCTGTGGTTTATATCATAACGTTCCGATATCTCTTCAAGTCTTCTTTTTATCCGCTCGGCATGTGCCCTGATCTGCAGGCGCATGCTATGTTCTTCGAGCGGATTTATAGTTCCTGTAAAAGCACTGATTTCCCAATGAAATCCGCGCTCAGCCATCTGGTACCAGCTGTCATCTTCCACGAATAAACCATCCAGCTCTGCTTCCAGGAGCCTGGCAAAGCTGGCAGCTATATTCAACGCGGCCATGCTGTCTTGTGAATTATCAAGGGCAACAAGTATCCGGCGAAAGATGACCTTTTCTTCCGTTTCACTCATTGTATCCATCTGTTTTACGATCTGCGGTTATAAGACCGGTATATTGCATTCTTGTCTTTGCCATCGACACAAGACGCTGTTCTACCTTATAGTTGATTGTGTTTGATGGAAACATGCCTTTTTTATCGCGTTTGCCAATTGGCATACCGGTCAATAATTCCAAACCCCGATCAACGTGATCAACAGGATAAATGTGAAATTTATTTTCCCTGGCAGCCCGGACCACTTCGTTGTTCAGCATCAGGTTTTTCACATTGGATCGTGGAATTAATACTCCCTGGTCACCTGTCAGCCCACGACTCTGACATATCTCAAAGAAACCTTCGATTTTCTCATTCACGCCACCAATAGGCTGGATCTGACCATGCTGGTTTATTGACCCGGTTACGGCCAGCGATTGTTTAATCGGTATATCCGCTATCGCTGAAAGGAGGACATACAATTCTGTGGATGAGGCGCTATCGCCATCCACCCCGCCATACGACTGCTCGAAAACGAGACTGGCCGACAACGAAAGCGGTCTGTTCACCGCATAACGTTCACCGATAAATCCTTTTAGGATAAGAACCCCTTTGGAGTGTATCGGTCCACTCAGTTGAACTTCCCGTTCTATATTGATGACCTCCCCTTTTCCCAGCTCGATACGGGCCGTAATCCTCGTTGGTGTGCCAAACATAGTATCTCCGATTGTCAAAACCGAAAGACCATTGATTTGCCCAACTTTGACACCATCCGTGTCGATGTAAATTGTTTTGCGCAGGATGTTTTCCTGCAACTGTTCCCGAACACGGGCCGAACGCCATTTTTTCTGATCAATTGCCTTCTGGACGTCATCCCTTTCAATCTTGCTGTGATTATTCTGCCCGGCCCAATAGTCGGATTCGCGCAGAAGATCCAGAATTTGGCTATATCGTGCAGACAACTTCTCGCTGTCGCTCACATACCTGGCGCTCTCCTCGATCAGGCGCGCCACTGCATCGCGGTGGACCGGTTTCAGTTCGTTGTTCCTGACAAGGCTGCCGATCATGCGGGCATACAACGTCTGATTCTTCTCGTTGCGATCCATCTGATCATTAAAATCGGCCATCACTTTAAACAGCTCGGAAAAATCCGGATCTTTGGCACTCAACAGGTAGTAAAGCCAGCGTTGCCCAACGAGAATAACCTTGACATCAAGATCAATAGGTTCCGGCTCCAGCGACACCGTACTGATCATGCCATAATATTCACCCGGTGATTCGATACGCAGTTTGTGTGACTTCAAAACCCTTTTGAGCGCTTCCCAGACATAAGGCTGCATAAGCACCTTGCGGGCATCAAGAATAAGAAATCCCCCATTTGCCTTGTGAAGAGCACCGGTCTTAATCAACATAAAGTCGGTAGTCAATGCACCGAATTTAGCCTGATATTCGACGCGTCCGATCAGATTCGTATAGTTTGGATTGTCCTCATAAATGATAGGAGCTCCTTTCTGCTTACTGTTGTCGACCAGCAAGTTGATGCGATATGATCTTAAAACCGGGTCATCTGACGGTTTCACCGGTTGATTCTGGTCTCCCTGTCCCTGAAGCATTCCCAGGAGCCCTTGCTGGGGCTGTTGCTGACTGATGATCTCCTGAACATGCTCAATGATATCCTTCTTAACATCATCCAGAAATTTCTGCACGAAATCGATGTCGTTGAACTGCTGCCTGATCTCATCGAGCAGATCTTTTACCGAGTATTCAGCGAATTCATGATCCAATTCTTTTTTCTTTTCCCGGAGTTTACGCTGTCTTCCCGGCATCTGACGAAGGATTTTCTGCAGTTCTGCCTGCAATTTCTCAATCTTATCCTGCAGCGCCTTCTTTTCCTCTTCCTCCACTTTCTGGATCTCTTCAGACGACATGATGTCACCATCTTTAATTGGCGCAAAAGTAAAACCCGCCGGAGTCCGCAACAAAGCCAGGCCCTGTTCCTGAGCCTTCTGACTCAATTCATTGAATCCTTCCCCCTGCTCCTCCTTAAACTCTTCTTCAAGACTCTGACTTCTGTTCTGGTATTCCTCACTTTCAAAGGCAGTAGTCAGTGCAATCTGCACTTCATCGATAAATGAATCCATACGATCGCGCAACTCCACTCCTTTTCCGGCAGGAATGGACAAAACACCGGGCTTATAATGTTCCTTGAAATTATTGACATAACATATGTCATTGGGAACCGCATTTTCTTCCGCGTGCTTCTTGAGAAATTCTTCTATCCATGAACGCTTATCCGCCTCATCCGGCCCCAATGCGTAGATGTTGTATCCATCCCGCGGCATTTCAATGCCGAAATGGATGGCCGATACGGCCCGGTCCTGGCCGATCATTTTTTCTATCGCTTCCAGCTCGTCTGTAGTCTCAAAATCAAGTAACTCGCGAGGGCTCTCAGTGTAGAGTTCTTCAGGTTTAAGCTCTTTCATATTGCTGCAATTTACGTCTCTGTTGCTCTTAATGTTCTCATCATCCTATATATATAAATTACTTGTGAAATCATTGCGTTCCTATATCTTTCACAGAATTATATGCAAATGCCTGCCGTACTTGCATCCCTCCTTGTCATTCCTGTGCGCACAAACCGAACAGCAATATCGCAAAGGCACAGATGATATATTGCCTCTCATTTAAACCATTATGAACGCAAGGGATACACAACGATCACAAAAAGGAATATCAATAACTCAGTAACCCAATAACCAATTCCCTACACCTTCAGATGAGCGGGACAATTCTCGAACGAGTCATTGATATAAATGACGGGATATCCCTGCTTTTGGAGCCATGACGATGCAGAGGCCGCACGTCCGCCAGCCGCGCAATGTACCAACAATATCTTATCTTGAGGCAATCCGTCCCTGTGTTCCGGTAACCGGACGTGGGATATCTGCATGGCACCGGCTATATGACCCTCTGCATATTCTGTTGCTTTCCTCACATCGACAACGAAATACTTATCATCAGCAATGGCATTCTTAACCCCGCCGAACAGCCGCATATCGGTCGTTTCCATTTCGTGATCACCTCGATAGCGATCGAACTCAGCTAAAGAGAGATAACCATCCACATGATCCAAACCAACGCGTATTAAATCCCTTACGGCTTCCTCCGTCTTCCGTTCATCAATTATCAAAAGCACCCGGTCCTCCGGATTAACATACGACCCGGCGACCGTGTTAAACTGCTTGTCCAAAGTAATGCATAAGGAACCAGATAAGTGTCCTTTGATGTAATCTTCAACCGGTCGGGTATCAATCACTACCGGCTTATGCTCTTTTAACCAAAGATCAAGATGATCAGCATGGACAGGCTCAGGGTTCGGCAGGCCACCAAGGATATCCGGACCTTTCCGGTTGTCACGCTTCATACGCGCGAAGTATAACGGGGGTTCCGGCTGGCCATCCAGAATGAAATCCACAAACCGGGTTTCGCTCTCCGCCGCATTAATAGCTGCATTGTAGCGCAATTCATACCCGACGGTACTGGCAGGGACCGCTCCGGGCGCCTTGCCGCATGCGCTGCCCGCACCATGTCCAGGCCAGAGTTGCAAGTACTCGGGCAGCGTGCGGAACCGATCCAAAGATCTGTACAGCCGCTGAGCGGATGGCTTCATTGCCCCTTTCTTACCGGCAGCCGTCTCCAGAAGATCGGGCCTGCCCACATCACCGACGAAAACAAAATCGCCGGATGCCATTCCCAACGGTTCGTTCGCTACTTTTCCGTCGGTAATGATATAGCTCAGATGTTCGGGGGTATGTCCCGGTGTATGCATTGCCCGAATCCCAATATTACCGACGCGAACGATGTCTCCGTCCATCAAAAGCTTCTTACGATAATTTCCGGCAACCAACCACTCGTACTTCCAGTCCTCGTCTCCTTCATCCGAGGCATAAACCGTCACACCCTTTTCGGCAAACTCACGCAGTCCGGACAGGAAATCGGCATGAATATGAGTGTCTGCAGCGCCAACGATTTCCATCCCATGCTTCTCAGCCAAATCAAAATACCGGTTGATATCGCGTAAGGGATCAATGATAAAGGCTTCACCGGTCTCCTGGCAACCTATCATATACGCGTATTGAGACAGTTTCTCCTCATATATCTGCTTGAAAAGCATATTCAGTTGTTTTATCTATGATGTTTGTTTTATTGGTCGACGGCTATCAGGGTATCGGAAATGACCCGATCACCGGGGATGATGCGGTCAACGACATCCATCCCATCAACCACTTGCCCGAACCTGGTGTATTTCCCATCCAGATGCGGCTTCCATTGGTGCATAAAAAAGAACTGTGGACCCTCAGTATCTGGCCCCGCACTTGCTATACCCGCAGCGCCACGGTCAAATTCCAGTTCCGAGGGTTCTGTAGGCAACGGGATGCTCGTACCGCCAAATCCGTCGCCCCGCGTGATATCGCCACCCTGGATCACAAAATTGGGAACAACGCGATGAAACAGTACATTCCTGTAGGCTCCCGATCGTGATAAACTATCGATCAGTGTAACGGTGGCAGGTGCCGAAAAGGTATTGAGCCGGACCGTTATTATCCCTTTGTTTGTTCTGATCTTCCATAAAGGGTATCTGCCCAGTAGCGCGAGCCGGATGAAATCCGGTCGAAACAGCGGGAAACGGGATGGTCGTGGCGGTGGCATATTCTTATAGCCTGAATTAACAAGGAAGCGATTGTAGGGCGGATAACCAACAGAGGCCAGAGAATCGACCAAATTCAGGCCTCTGGAGCCGTAACTACTCATCAGTATCGGAGTAATTGCTTCAATTGCTTCAATATCACCCGGGAATTCCAGATGATCTGCCACATAATGTATTTGGGGGAATGTCACATTTTTAACCAGCAAAGTATTGCTCAACAATTCTGCAAGGGTGCTGATGATACCTCGATCCGGCGTTTCCATGATCTGATTGATTACCGCCGAATACTCTTGCAACAAGGTGTCCCTTGCCACCAAATCCGAATGTTGCCAATACTGAGCCATAGCGTGAATCCCTGCCTCGGCGGTGTAAGCGTCATTATCCAGGGAAAGCAATTCAATGTTACGAACATAATCCCTGTGGCTCAAAACCTTAGACCTTATTTTCAGGATGTCACCCAGGAGATAGTGGTTCCTTGAAATAGCCACTTGTAAATCATTGTGATAGGAATGGGACAGGGTATCTACCACATTCGAAACCGCCTTCACGGCTTTAACATATATGTACGGATTATCAGATTTTGCAGAATCGGCTATTTCCAGAATCTGATCTGTTAATAATGAATTCCTGATATGCCTGGCAGCCACCATATCCAGAAGATGTCCCACTACAACCGGATTCGGATATTGGAGCAACGACTGATAGTAGGAAAACGTAGTATCATTGTCCGGGTAATCAGAAAGGGCATCAACCCATTCATTGGCCTCGTTCACATCAACATCCTGAAGTTCAGCAGGACTCGTATAAAGACGGAATAATCCAGGATTCCTGTGATCAGCAAGTATACGGATGATCATTTGACGTGTGAGCCGGTCGTTGGTAAACAATCCTGCTCTCCAGTCTCTGATCAAAGTCGCATCGAGAGTATCAGGAAATACGGTCTTTTGGCCCCGGTACGCAGCATACAAATAGGCATGCCGAATAGAATCAGGTGATGTCAGGATGTGGTGAATCAGTGCGGGATAGAACGAAGGGGTATCGGGATATTTCATGTACAGCCGGCTCAGTGCCAGAGCATTCTGGTATTCAGACAGACTGCTTTTCAGGATGGCGATATGATCCGAAAGAAACCTCAATACTTTTTTATTACCCTGCATTCCGAAAACCAGTCCGATACCTGACCTCTGGACGGGCTCTGTCAGCCACTGATGCTCAAGCGAATCGATCATCTGAGTGTTCAGTACGTGTCCCGCCAGTGCAAACCACCTGAGGTCATCCTTACTACTTTCGACCAGCCTGAACAGGGTGTCCGATGGTACGGTCGTCACGTGCAGCGACCGCCAGGCCAGTTCCCTGACTACCCTGAATGGACTTTTCGTGTGAGGCATGATTCCATACGCGTCACGCACAGAAACGGAGGCATAAAGCGTGTCCAGTTCTGCGATGCGCAGGGAGTCATCCGGTTCAATGGGTGGAGAACCCGTCAGATGCAGTGACTTGCATCCGGCTGCCAGCACGGCGATCACAATCCCCAAAATAAAAAAAGGTCCGCTCCATTTTTTCATAGTTGCAACTTTGAAAACGATTCCGTAATTATGCACATATATTACACATAAACATCAGACTTATGGATCACGCACAATTAACGCGCAAGCAACAGGCTTTTTTCGATTACGTCATTGAATACCGCAATGAAAACCAGGTCTGGCCAACGTATAGTGAAATTGCCGAGGCCTTTGATTATAAGTCACCTAACAGTGTAACGCAAAATATTAAAGCTCTTTTAAAAAAGGGATACCTTGTCAAGACAGATGGTGACGAGTATGATCTGAATCCTGAACTCAAGAAAAAAGGACTATTAAAGGAACCGACCTACGGTGGAATACCAATCAGAGGGATCATTACTGCCGGTTATCTGCAGGAAGCCGTGGAGACCGACTTAGGTCAAATAACGCTGCAAAGCCTTTTCCCCTATCTCGACCGGACTTTTGCCCTTCGTGTGTCCGGGATGAGCATGAAGGATGTCGGCATACGGGATGGCGACTTCGTCCTGTTAATGGATACCGAACTGAATGACGGAGATATCGGGGCTATCCTATACAATGGGGAGACAAGTCTGAAGCGAATCTATTTTGACAGGGATGGCCTGCGCCTGGAACCGGCCAACGACGAATATGAAGGCATTACCGTTCAGCCGGATATTTTTGAGGAGGTGCGTATCATTGGCAAATACATTGGTCATGTCAATAAATCGGGCATTCACAAAGCTCGCATTAACTAACGAAAAAAAACGCAACAACCGTTCTTTCGAACTTTTGTGTGTGTCCTGTCTGTTACAATGCTTAGCGCGTCCCGGGAATCTTTGCGGATAAGTAATAGAAGGGTATTCTCTGACAGTCATTATTATTAATGTATCGCCGCGTATCACTTCAGTTGGAAAAATCCTATACCGAATCCTATAAAAACTCATAATCATTGCTCACTTGGATTGATTCCGTAAAAATCGCAATTTAGCCACTCATCCCGATTAGTCGGAATCAGTTTATTTGTATTAATCAGAGCTTTCAAAAGAGCATATATGCAGAAGTCAGCCAAAATTTATGTCGCCGGCCACAGAGGAATGGTCGGATCTGCTATCGTCAGAGATCTTCAGGAACACGGATATCACAATCTTGTCTATCGCACGAGCAAAGAACTTGATCTGAGAGATCAGAACGCGGTAGACCGGTTTATGAAACAGGAAAAACCGGATTATGTGATCATAGCCGCGGCGCGTGTAGGCGGCATCCTGGCAAATAACACTTATCCGTATCAGTTTTTATATGATAATCTGATCATCGAGGCCAACCTGATCAATGCGGCCCACCAGAATGATACCGAACGGGTCGTTTTCCTTGGCAGTTCGTGCATCTACCCGAAGATGGCGCCGCAGCCGTTGAAAGAAGAATATCTGCTGACAGGACCGCTGGAACCGACTAACGAATGGTATGCCATTGCGAAAATCACCGGGATCAAGCTCTGCGATTCCCTCAGAAAACAATATGGGCGCTCATACATCTCACTGATGCCTACAAACTTATACGGATCTGGGGATAACTTCGATCTGAAAACCAGCCATGTTCTCCCCGCGATGATTCGCAAGTTCCATGATGCCCGGATCAATGATAATGCGCCTGTCACCCTTTGGGGTACCGGATCACCCATGCGCGAGTTTCTGCATGTCGACGACCTGGCCCGCGCTGTTCGTTTAGTTCTGGAACAGAACATTGAAGGCTCGTTATATAATGTGGGTACCGGATCGGATCTGACCATAAAAGAACTGGCCGAACTGATACAAAAGGTGGTCGGGCATCAAGGCCTGATAAAGTGGGATGATACGAAACCGGATGGAACACCGCGCAAGTTGTTGGATGTCTCCCTGCTGAATACGAAAGGCTGGGAAGCCCAAATCGACCTTGAAGAAGGCATCCGGATGACTTATGAATGGTTCCTGACTCATCACGACTCTATAAAAGAGGTCCATATCGAAAACTGATTCGTCGTATCTTGGATCTGTATAACTCGGATCATTTAGAATAGATGAACTTATTACCGATAACAAAGCTTGTCCAGGAATTTGAACGACAGGTTTATACGATCAACGAAAATCGTTATTACTAATCATACAGAACACCTTCACATGAACAACAAAGTTGCACTCGTTACAGGGATAACCGGTCAGGATGGGGCCTATCTCGCCCGTTTACTTTTGGAAAAAGGATATGTCGTACATGGTATCAAAAGAAGATCAAGCTCATTTAATACCGGAAGGATTGACAGTTTATACCATGACCCGCACTTCAAAGGACTTCCATTCTATCTGCATTATGGCGATCTGACCGATTCCACGAATCTCATTCGCATTGTTCAGGACGTCCAGCCGGATGAGATTTACAACCTTGCTGCTCAAAGCCATGTGAAGGTGTCATTTGAAACTCCGGAGTATACCGCCAACAGTGATGCACTCGGAACTCTTCGGCTGCTGGAGGCCATCCGAATTTTAGGATTAACCGAAAAGACGCGTTTTTATCAGGCTTCAACCTCTGAACTTTATGGGAAAGTCCAGGAAGTACCTCAAACCGAGACAACCCCATTTTACCCGCGATCACCCTATGGCGTTGCTAAGCTGTATGCCTATTGGATTACGGTAAACTACCGGGAAGCATATAACATGTTTGCTGTTAACGGGGTATTGTTTAATCATGAATCGCCACTGCGTGGTGAAACTTTCGTTACGCGGAAAATCACGCGTGCCGCGGTACGTATCGCACATGACCTGCAGGACAAGCTATTTCTTGGTAATCTCGATGCAAAACGTGACTGGGGACATGCCAAGGACTATGTGGAAGGCATGTGGCGTATCCTCCAACAGGATGTCCCTGAAGATTTCGTATTGGCGACCGGACAAACGCACACGGTTCGCTCCTTCTGTGAGAAAGCCTTTAAACATGTCGGGATACAACTCCGCTGGGAAGGTGATGGAGTTAACGAGAAAGGACTCAATGAGAAGAACGGGAAAGAAATCATCTCAATCGATCCCCGCTACTTCCGCCCTACTGAAGTCGATATGCTCATCGGCGATGCCACCAAAGCAAAAGAAAAATTAGGCTGGCTGCCCAAGCATAACCTGGACGACCTCGTTGGTGATATGATCGCCAGTGATATAAAAGAGCTGGAAACGGAACATGAGTCCCAGGTTCATCTTAGCGCTGATTAACGAAAGCATTCAATAATCACTAAGATTTACAGCTTATTTACGGAATAGCTTCTTCTTTAAAGGTCACCCTAATACAGGGGTGACCTTTTTCATTTATTTCTGCGCCCATTTGTAAGTTTTCACAATGCGGGATCTGGGTAATGTCCAAACATAAATAATACTTCTTTGGAGTTATGTTTGTCTGATGGTTAATTCTAATTAGAATACTTATAATTGAGTATTCGATAAGAATTAATGCTATCCTCAGTTCAGGAGAAGAGGAGTTAAATATGAGGAAAACAAGTTCTGCTTTGCTTGTTTGTTTGATAATGATCCTGTCATCGGGATGTAATATTAGCCACAAAACCCACCTCGGGCAGGAACCAATTAACGGCAAAATACAATTTAGCATCTCCGAGTCATACGAGAAATACGATGTGCCCTCCACGCCACAGATAATCCTGAGTCTGAAAACCGAAAAAATCTACGGCTGCATGAATTATCAAATTGCTAATACATCCACTATCAAAAACGGAACGGTGGATGTCCGGATTTCAGGTGTTATCATCCCGGAAATTTGCCTGACGGCATTGGGTCCGGCTACAGCTGAGACCAGGCTGGATCTGCCAAACGGGAATTACAAGCTGATTTTGCATTCCGGCAACTTCAGCAACAGCTATAACTTGTCCATCGCTGACCGTTCGATAAGCATTGACCAGAGCACCTATTCGGAAACCCAACCACTCTATCGCTTGTACTGGCGTTATCCTCCGAATTCGTTCGTTTACATGTGCGGTACTTTATTGCAGGATTCCACCATCAGTACCGATTTCCTGGACACGCTGAAATCAAAAATTGACCTGCAGGAGTTCGTCTTCCCCGATTCCGGTAAAGTTCCCTATCCGACAGCCTCAGACGGCCATTATTACGATATGCCGGCCAAATACTTTTATTACAAAAGTGAAACGGATTTCGATAAGATTGGCAACATCATGAAGGACTACAAAGCAAAATACCTGTCGAACAAAACCGGTTACGGCATCTCGATTGTCAGCTGGATGAATAAATCCTTCTACAGCTGGCTCCTGTAAATTTGGTTACACTTTTTTGTGCCATTCATACTAACCACAATGGTCACAAAGAATTGCACAGAGTTAGTTAGGAGAATACTCAGCAGCCAGTAACCAATTTCTAATTACTAATTCTCTAATTACTTTAATTGACGGCTTCTTCCTTGCCTGCATAGTTGCGCAGGATGTAGTCTTCAAGCAATTTCTTGAACTCAGCGCCAATGTGGTCGCCGGTCAGGGTTGTGTAATGTTCGCCGTCAACATAGACCGGTGCTTTAGGTTCTTCGAAGGTTCCCGGAAGGGAGATACCGATGTTGGCATTCTTCGATTCACCGGGCCCGTTAACTACGCAGCCCATCACAGCCACGTGCATTTCTTCGACACCGGGATAAATCTGGCGCCAGACGGGTACCATCTCAACGATGTATCTCTGAATCTCGTCAGCCAGTTCCTGGAAGTAGGTACTCTTGGTGCGACCGCAACCCGGACAGGCTGTGACCTGAGGTATAAAATTCCGAATCCCGAGGGATTGCAGTATCTGCTGGCAAAGCCGGACTTCTTCAGAACGGTCGCCACCGGGCATTGGTGTCAGTGAGGCGCGTATCGTATCCCCGATACCTTCCTGGAGCAGGATTGAAAGTGCGGAGGTTGTGGCGGTGATCCCCTTCATCCCCATGCCGGCCTCTGTCAGTCCGAGATGCAGCGGATAGTCGCACACGTCCGAAAGCCTGCGATAGACGGTTATCAAATCCTGAACACCTGAAATCTTGCAACTGACGATAATCTTGTTGTGTGGCAGTCCCACTTCCTCAGCCAGGCGCGTCGAACGCAACGCACTCTCGATCATCGTATCGATCATCACTTCCTTCGATGATTTCGGATCGGGCAGATTATTGTTGGCATCCATCTTTTCGGCGAGAAGCTGCTGATCGAGCGATCCCCAGTTCACACCAATGCGAACAGGTTTATCCCATTTGACGGCTTGTTCCACGATCGTACAAAAGTTTTCATCCCGGGTCCGGGTGCCGGTATTACCGGGATTGATCCGGTATTTGGCCAAGGCTTTTGCGCACTCCGGATACTGTGTCAGCAGCATATGTCCGTTATAGTGGAAATCACCAATTACGGGCACTTCCACATTTTTCTTATCCACTTTGTCAATGATGAACGGTACTGCTTCGGCCGCTTCCTTATTGTTTACCGTAATACGAACCAGCTCGGATCCGGCTTCGTGGAGTTCGATGATTTGCTTTACCGTGGCGTCAACATCGGCGGTATCTGTATTAGTCATCGACTGAACGACAATAGGCGCTCCGCCACCTACCGTTACATTGCCAACCTGTACCTGTACCGTTTTTTTCCGTTCAATAGGACTCATAAAAGCCGTATTCTTAATGGGGTGCTCGATGTCAGTGAGTACGTGTTAACGAAAATGAAGTCAATTGCGTTTGCTGAGTTCAAATAAAATGCGTTTCTCTTCATCGGTCAGTCCTTCATAGCCCGTCTTGGATATTTTATCCAGGATACGGTCTAACTCTGACTGTTCATGCTCTTCAACAATATTGGCATCCGATACCGAATGCATATTTTTATTCTTGCGGGGTGCCCGCATTTTCCCTTTCATACGGTCAAATACCGAAAAAACCTTTGTTATATCCCAGCCTTTATAGTAGGCCTTCAACAGGAGGTAGCCACACAAAGCTCCGCCCAGATGTACGACCCTGGCAACATGGCCTCCGTTATTAAGGAATAACACCTGCAGGGCAATAAGTCCGGCAACAAGAAATCGCGCTTCAATGGGCGGCAGAAAGAGAAGCATAATAGGCATCCTCGGAAAGATCACAGCAAAAGCCACCATGATACCAAAGACGGCCCCGGAGGCGCCAATGACAATGACGTTTCCAAACAGAGAACTGAGCAACAGATTGATGAAGGCGCCACCGATCCCGGATCCGAAATAAATTACGGTAAACAGGCGTGGGCCGAGTGCTTCCTCTACCGCGCGTCCCATCCACCAAAGCCAGAGCATATTGAACAGGATATGCCAGATACCGGCATGCAGGAAAATATATGTAACAAGCCGCCAGGGTTGCACCAGGCTCGTGTGCCAATTGGGAATAAACCCGAAATACCGGATGATTGTATTATCAAGGGACTGACCGACAAGAACCTGCACCAGATAGACAACAACCGTGACCGTAATGATAGTCCGTAGAGCTACCGGCCAGTTGTTGTATGCCCGTCGTACTGCCTGTCCAAAAGTCTCGTTATACATATCTCAAGGAGTTGATCCTTCGAAAGTTAGCTGATTCGGTGACGAACACAGCCGCCCTCATAAAAAATTACAATAAATGATTGATTTTATCAGGTCATAACGCCCTGATATCAATTAAAATTATCATGCTCTATTTTTTGAAACGCCACTTCCCGCAAGAAAATTCTTATTCCCAGCTAATACAAGACGCCTCTGTAGCGCCAATAACGTATCATAATGTATCCGAATAACATACCGCCGAGATGTGCAAAATGAGCAATACCAACATTGAAGTTTCCCACACCACTGACCAGTTCTATGGCTCCGTAAATAATTACAAAATACTTGGCCTTTATTGGGATTGGAGGAAACAGAAGAATAATATACTGATCGGGAAACATCATTCCGAAAGCGAGTAAGATACCAAAGATAGCTCCTGAAGCTCCGATAACGGGTTCCCCGCCTCCAACGATCAACTGGGTAATTGCCGCTCCGATGCCTGTTATAAAAAAGAAAATGGTAAAGCGTTTGGTACCCCACAAATTTTCGATTCCCTGCCCGAAGAGCCACAGCGCGAACATGTTGAAGAAAATGTGCATCCAGTTCGCGTGAAGGAAAATATAAGTAACCAGCTGCCAGGGGTAAAAATGCCCCGAATTGATGGGCCACAGCATAAGGTACTTATACATGAATGGCCCCAAAAAGGTGTACTGAAAAGCTACAAAGCAGACCAGATTAATAATTAGAAGGTGTTTTATCGCAGGCGGGAAAAGAGAAAATCGGGTATAAGGTTGATATTCTTGCTGTGAATCCAAATGCTAAAAATTTTTAGTTCATTAAAAACCGTTTCGGAGAATATACGCTTATTTGGATACAATATTGGAGAGGCTCATTTTTTAGTTACTTGCCAGCCTTTCAAGTACAAGTAGCCGTTTTTCTTCATGCCTCATTGTCTTTTGATCCTTTGAGCCCGATTTGCTAACCACAGTGAACACAAAGAAGAACACAATGTTCACAAAGAGGAAATTAAATAACCCGCTAACTCAATAACTCAATAATTAATTACCCAGTGCCACTTCTTTCTCGATGAGTTCGTCGCTTTCCAGCTTGCCGTCGCGCAAGCGGATGATTCGCCGGGCATGGTCGGCAATGTCCTCTTCGTGTGTGACCAGGATGATGGTATTGCCCTGGTGATAGAGCTCTTCAAACAATTCCATGATCTCTTCCCCTGTCTTACTGTCGAGGTTACCGGTTGGCTCGTCGGCAAGAAGAATGGACGGGGTATTTACGAGTGCGCGGGCTACAGCCACACGCTGGCGTTGCCCTCCGGACAGTTCATTCGGTTTATGGTGAACCCGATCACCCAGTCCAACATGGTCCAGGGCATTAAGCGCCCTCTCCTTTCGTTCCGTAGCTTTCACCCCGGCATAGACAAGCGGCAGCTCAACATTGGCAAGTATGTTGGCACGGGGCAGCAGGTTGAAGGTCTGAAAAACGAACCCGATTTCACGGTTTCTGACGTGTGCCAGTTCGTTATCACTGAGTTCACTCACATTCTTGCCATTCAAATGATATTCACCGGAAGTGGGGGTATCCAGACAACCGATGATATTCATAAGCGTCGATTTACCGGAACCTGACGGCCCCATAATCGCAACAAATTCGTTGTGCCCGATATTTAAATCGATTCCCCTGAGAGCCTGAACTTCCTGGCTTCCCATCCGGTAAATCTTATAAAGTTCGTTTATTCGAATGACGTGTGAGTTATTCATCGTGCTACAATCTCCTTACTTTTCCTGCTCAGCCAGTAACTTGTATTTATCGTTATTTACTTTTACGGCATCACCGTCAGAAAGTTCCCGTGATAAGATCCGGTACGGACCGATTATCACCTCTTCGCCCGGTTTCACGCCTTCTATGATCTGGGTATGGGTTTCGTCACTGATACCCGTCTTAACCTGTATCCGTTTTGCCTTCCCGTTATCAACGATGAAAACAACCTTACGCAGGTCCTCTTTGGGTATCAGCAAGTCACTCGAAGAAGTATCAGCTTTCGTTGCGTTATTTTTGCCATTGTCCGCCATCTCATTCTTAGCGGAGGCTGAATCCTTGCTATTAGCCTTTATCTTACTAAAATCTCTCACCGTAACAGCCTGGATAGGGACGGCTATCGCATTTTTAACGGTCTGTGTTTCAATATCAACCGATGCGGTCATACCCGGTTTAAAGACGGGCATAAACGCTTTCCCTTTACTCTCGAGCGGGACCTGTTTTGCAATACTGTTGCCTTCGCCAAACTGTTCGTTGTGACGACTTACGATCTTTATCTTCACAAGATAGTTGGTCATCTGCTCATTGGTACCCTGTCCGGTTACCGTTGCCGAATTAGCAATCTGTGTAACGATGCCGCTGAACTTCCTGTTCGGGTACGCATCCACGGAGATACGGGTGGTATCCCCGTCGGCAACATTAACAATATCGTTTTCATTGACCTTTACTTCAACCTGCATTTGTCCCATGTGGGCGATGTGCATCAAATCGGTACCCTGCATCTGGCTGCTGCCGACCACAGTCTCCCCATTTTTAACGTTGAGCTGACTGATGGTGCCGTCCATCGGGGCGCGGATGATTGTTTGTTGCAGTTCTTCGTTTGCACGACGCAGTTGTGCGTCGGCATTCTGCACCTGATATTTACTGGCATTATAATTGGCTTGGGCAGCCTCGTAACTGCTCTTCGAGGAGATGTAATCCATCTCGGATATCAATCCCTTCTGATAGAGCTCACTTTGTTGCTTAAAGCTTGCTTGTGCTTTTAGCAGATCCGCATGGTTACGCTCCATCTGCGCTTTCTGAGCCAGAAGATTTGCCTGCAATTGATCAATGCTTGCCTTATACAAATCAGGCTTTATCTGAAGCAGCAGGTCGCCTTTGTGGACATAGTTGCCTTCCTGTATCGGAAGATCGATGATCTCCCCGGATACAGACGGACTGATTTTAACCTCGGTGAC
Organism: Balneolales bacterium; assembly: GCA_035266485.1. Classification (GTDB taxonomy): domain Bacteria; phylum Bacteroidota; class Rhodothermia; order Balneolales; family DATFMH01; genus DATFNI01. The sequence continues at coordinate 4,503 of DATFNI010000494.1, read as the reverse complement.
CGGCTCAATAGTGCCGGTCGCCGAGACAAGCTGTGTGATTGTTTTGAGACGCACACTGGCTGTTTCTACCTCTTTTGCATCGGCCCTCTTGCCAAACCAACCAGATTTTACACCAATCAAACCCAAAATTACCAGCAACACCAATACAACTGCTAAAATTGTAAACAGTTTTCGGGTTGCACCCTGTTTCTTAGCCATGGCGTCGAATATTATGTATCAATTATTAAAATTAAGTGCCTTGATCTGCATGTTAGCACTGATTTGTCCCATGTAGTATTGTATCAACTGCTCCTGAAATATGAACCGGTAAAGAGCCTGCTGACCATTGGCCTGTGCCTGAACGTATTGTGCATTTGCCTGAGAAAGCTCAACCAGTGTACCGGCACCGACCTGATATCGTTCTTTTTGTGTTTCATACGCTTTTTGGGCAGAAATCAGGGCAACTTTTGTACTTTTCAACTGCTCGGCATAGTTCTTATAGTCGTTATAAGCCTGCCGAATCTCCTGGATCACGTTCAGACGCATGTTCTCCATATCCAGTTTCATGTTGTCGTAATTCACTTTGGCACTCTGAATGTTATAACTCGTACTCAGGTTGCTGAAAATGGGAATCGACAAATTAAATCCGAGGAACTTGTTGACGTTTTCCTTGAACATTTGGTCGAAGAAGCCAACTTTGGTTGCAATAATCTGTTGGGGGTTGTTCGGGTCCGGTCCCAAATGTCTGTACGTATCGGAATAATCACCGGAGAGCCCTGCATTAAAAGATAATGTTGGATAACGTCGGGATTCGGCCATTTTCATGGAATAGTAAGAAGCATCAATTGCATGCCTTTGACTCAGGATATCACTTCTGTTTTCAAGTGCAGTACTGATCATAGTCGGCAGGCTTGGGACCCCTTCCTTAATGGCAGTGGTATCCAATTGAGGTCGAACGAACGAATAATTGTTCAATGGGTCAAGCTGAAGCTGTCGAACGAGTGCCAGCTTATCAATATCCAGTTTGTTCTGTTGCTGGATGACCGTGAGTTGGTTTTGAGCAACGGTGGCTTCCTGATTGTATTGATCAGCTATCGGACGCGAGCCAACCTGAACTTCCGCTTTAACCTGATCCAACTGACTTTGCGATGACTTTAAATTTTCCTGATCGATCTCACGAAGTTGTTGATCAAGCAGTACCTGGAGATAACTCGATGCAGTATTGAAGATAATATCCTGCCTCTGTTGACGAAGCTGCTCCTTTTGAGACAACTGGCTCTGATCACTCCTGCGCAGGTTGTAAATATTGTTTAATCCTGAAAAGATGGTTATACCTGCCGAGACACTTCCACTGACGTTGTTGGTAGTTTGACTAGCGTACGTGACGGTAACGTTGTTAAACTGTTTACCAATTCGTCGGTTGGCATTCATGCTTCCACTTATGCTTGGCAAAAAATCTGCCATGGCACTTTTATGGTTCATGTCAGATAATTCAAGATTATTTTCCGCCTTTTTGATCTGATAATTATTCTTCAGAGCAATATCAATGGCACGTGGTAATGTAATAGACCTGACAGCGGCTGTGTCGGCAGCATTTGATACTAACGTCGAATCTTGTGCCATCGCATTTCCTGTGATGACCAGAGCCGCCAATAAGAGTAAAAGGTATTTAGACATAGAACTTATAATTAGCAGTTTTACACAATACTATTCCCATTAAACGATAAAGACGCGCCCGGGTTTCACTGACGCTCAATTTTTTAGGTGTGATCTCTCTTTCTGAAAGCTCAAACCGATTGTTATTACTCGGTATGATCCTTCTTCTGCAATTGATCAACCTTTTCATCCAACAGGTCAATCACTCGTTGAATTGCTTTTCGGGTGACTGCCCGTTTTAGTTCTGACAACAAATAGTGGTCTTTTCTTGCAGAAGCAGGTATATCATGGCCATCTGAATGCCACTTCATCCCAAGTAAGAAGCCGGCAACAACAGACAACCCGGCAACTCCCAAAGGATACTTATCTATCCAGTACGAGATATCCAGACGGGTCTTGGCATCTCCCTTTAACTGTCCAACCGATTCTTCTATTTGACCCTGAAGCTCCTCCAGTTCCCTCTTCAACGCTTCCCGACGTTGTCGTACATCATCTTCTCCGGGGCCTGCATTTTTCTTCTTTTTAGGAGTCGTCTTCTGATCATTCATGACGGTTTTCTCGTTTCTTCAATGATTGGGAACCACTATCTGCAGATACATCGGTTTTATCCGGTAAATCTTGCGGAGTAATGTACGAAACCATCTGCATAAACTGTCTAAAAAATTGTAAACGGACCCGGTGCAATAATCGCCTGGGCCTCAATAAGACGAGGGTTATCCCGGCAACGAACAACGGCACAGAAGCCAGTAAAAAACCAAGACTTATACTCCCCAAAAGATCACCCAGATACCAGGCAAGTGCAAAAAGAAGGAAGAGCACTCCAAAAAGCAGGATCACCAGCCCAACCGTCCGAAGAACAGTCACTGATGCCATGAAGCTGAACTGACCGTTCATCTCGGTAGCGATCAGCTCAATACGCTTCTCTACATAACGACGCAATTCACTTGATAAGCGGCGAAAAGCTTCCTTATTTACCCCATCATTATGACCCTCACGTTCACTCATCGTTGTTATTAATCCATCTTGCCAACAGGTAGCCGGCCAGGAGTCCGGCAGCAATACTGCCGATCGGATATTTCTTTATTGTATCCCCAGCCTGTTTTTTATACTGATCCAGCTTTTGTTGAAACTCCTCATCTTCAACAAACTCACGGCCCTTCTCAACCAGTTCCTGTAAGCGCCGGGTTAAATCATCTAATACATCATCCATAGTTTTTTCCATTCCTGTGCAACAGGTTATCGTCATTCATATGTAACAATATACGGACTAAGAAATTCCAGTCAATCATTGAGTTATTGGGTTAGTTGTTGGTTGCAGACCGAAGTCAGATGACGATAACCCGCATCACGCAACTACCAAAGAACTCCTGGCCTCCCACAAACACCTTAACACTTTAACACCTTAACACTTTAGCACTTTAACACCTTCCTTCTTCTTTTCTGAACGATCAGAAAGGGTATAACGGCCAGAGAAACAGCCGGGACCAGATAGTAGCAACTTAGGTCTGCCACTGCCAGTAAGATGTTTGTATAGGCCGCGCCAACGTAGAAGAGTAACGCATTCAGAAAGGAAATGGTCACATGGAAAAGAAACAATTCGATAGCATACCAAAAGTTCATGCCCATCAGGATACCAACCACCAGCGGCAGCAGCAGGAACCATCCACCTGCCACTTTGTAACGGTATGTAAACACCCTTTTTATTTTATTCAAATGTAGTTCAAACCCGACCCCGGTTCCATATCCTCCGACGGTAAGAGTGTGAAAATGACCCGTATTTAATGTTATCACCTTAGGCATAAACCACTCCTTTGCAAAGTAGTATCGCATGCGATGCCATGGCCCCAGGTATATCATCGTAATGATAACGACCAGCAGAAACCTGCTAACAAATTTTCGCCTGTCAGTCTTGTTCATACGGCTTCCCCCTCCTCCCGGAGCGATATCCTTCGAACCGTTCTTCCGAATATGCTTTCATCCATACCCCAGTGGGCCCAGATCACCCATAACAGGAATACAATTACGTAGAATAGGGCTGTCGTAGAATAGTGATGCGTGAAATCAAACACGCCGGGCCAGTATCGCTGTGTAAGGACAAGTACGATGATACGGACGATATTTGTCAGATAGATAACCAGCAAACCGGCTAAACTGAACAGCCAGCGCCGCCACCTGTTTCCCGGGAAGGCATGAACAAAGCCCAGGAACAATCCCATGGCTTCCATACCATCGCACGGAGTAATAATGATGATGCCCGGCATTCCGGACAAACCGACGATCCGGTCGGACACAAAAACCCTGAAGCCGAAAATATTCAGGATGTTTCCACTGAGGCTCACCAAATTATGGCTAAGCATGTGGTCGAAGGTTCCCTGAGGCTCCAGCCAAAGGTCATACAACACATACCAGACCAGCCACACTACAAGTCCACGCAGAAAAAAAGTAAGAATCCTCTTACGATAAGCACGCTCCATTTTTCTCTCTTGATTTAATTTTTATTAGCCTGTTATACGTAAGCTAATTATTTCATTGATAAATGCAAGATTTACGCAGGTGATTTTCGTGAAGCGTTTACCACTGTCTTCTCTTAAATGAAGATTGTTTTCGTGATGTATGACAGGTTACAACCCCTTCGCCCCTTTTTTAAGGGGAAATGGAAGACCTTCCGGGTATCATGTCGACACACTTTTGCCTGCATAAATCCGCGATATCAGTGTCATCCGTGTTCTATTTCCCATCCATGCCCGGCATCTGATCCGCAGAAACGGGGCTCACAGATGCTACATATTCGCAGCTCACGAAGATTCTCAGTCTAGCTGAGAATGACGCTTTTTAGGGCGGTTCACTAACCAGACCGCCCTCTCACTA